>CALWMQ010000054.1 GCA_944382025.1 uncultured Clostridia bacterium
GGAAGTGGTCATGATGGGCGGATCCGCCGCCCGGGGCAATAAAGGAGTACTCTCGGAATTCAACGTGGCCACCGACCCGGAGGCCGCCAAGATGGTGTTCGACAGCGGCGTACCTCTGGTTATGGCAGGGCTGGACGTGGGCTGGAAGGCCCTGGTGCTCCCCGAGGACAGCGCCCGGCTCCCCCAAATGGGCGAGGTTGGCCGCATGGCCTACTGCCTGTTCCAGAAATACCGGGGCGGCAGCATGAAAACCGGCCTGAAAATGTACGACAGCTGCGCTATCGCCTATCTGCTCCGGCCGGAGATGTACACCCTCGTGGATACCTATGTAGATGTGGAGCTCCGGGGCTCCATGACCGCAGGCTGTACTCTGGTGGACCTGAAAGGCTATCTGGGCAAACCTAATAACGCCAAGGTCTGTATGGACATTGATCAAGAGCAGTTCCGCGCCTGGTTTATGGACGGCATGGCTCGGTGCGTTTGATCCATCTATCATATAAGGAGGTTTTTCCATGTCTGCTGTGATCATGTATGGCTCTGCCATTATCGCCGTGACGGTAGTCATCTTTATGCTTATTAAAAAACTGGATATCAAGATTACCCTGTTCCTAATGGGAATACTGCTGATGTTCATCGGCATCGCCATGGGCAATGGTATCGGTATTAAGGATTTTGTTTCCACGGGGGCGGTATGGCTGGATCCCCTGAAAGCTATCGCCGACCAGTTTAAGGATACTCTGCGTTCCGCAGGTTTCATTATCCTGATATTGGGCGGCTACTCCGCCTATATGAGCGCCATTGGCGCCAATGATGTGACGGTGAGTATGCTCACCAAGCCTATCGGCCGCATCCGCTCACCTTATATCCTGGTGCCGGTGGTGTTCCTGCTTGGAAACCTGCTGTCCCTGGTCATTCCCAGCGCCTCTAACCTGGCCATTATCCTGATGGCCACCCTGTTCCCGGTGATGCTCCAGTCCGGTATGAGCACCCTCACCGCCGCTGGTATCATCGCCACCACCGCCACCGTTATGCCCACCCCTCTGGGCAGCGACAACGTGGCCATTGCCGAGGAACTGGCCAAAACGACCCAATTCGCCGGTCTCTCCCCCACCGACTACGTGTTCCGGTACCATGCTATTGTTTCCATCCCCACCCTGCTGTTCATGGCTCTGGTTCACTACTTCTGGCAAAGGTTCATGGATAAAAAGGCGGGAAGTACCCTGGCCGGCGGCGAAACCGATATTCAGCAGGCTAAAGTCATTGAGGGCGGCGGCCTGTACAAAACGGTGTACGCCATCCTGCCCTTGCTGCCTATTCTGCTGCTGATCGTGGTTTTCATCCTCCAGTCCTTCACTGAACTGAGCATCAATATCAGCGTGGAGGTAGCTACCCTGTTCTCCTTTGTGGTGGCTATCCTGTGCGAGGTTATCCGCAAACGGCGCCCCAAGGAGGCCCTGGCGGGAACCGAAGCCTTCTTCAAGGGCATGGGCGGCGCTATGCCTATTGTGGCGCTGCTGGTAGCTGCCTCGGTGTTCGTCACCGGGCTCAAGGCCATCGGTCTCATCCAGTCCCTTCAGGACGCCATGGTGGGCATCCAGGGCGGCGGTCTCGGCTTTATCCTGCCTTTGATCCTGATAGGGCTCACCGCTTTGATCGTGCTGCTCAGCGGCAGCGGTACCGCCCTGTTCTTCGCCATGGTTCCCCTGATGGTGCCTCTGGCCGCGGCGGCAGGAATCAATGTTCTGGCTATCAGCGTACCCATGGGCCTGGCGGGCAACCTGCTGCGGGCGGTTTCACCGGTGGCTGCGGTTACCGTCATCGTCGCCGGCTCTATCAAGCGCAGCCCTGTGGAGGTTGTCAAACGGACCTCGGTTCCCATGATCGCCGGTACGGTGTTCATGTTTGTGTTGTCCATGTTGGTATTTCTGCCTATGGGATAAATGGGGATGAGCGATGTCCTCGTTATTTCTCTGGCCAAAATAGTGTAGTAACGGAACCCGTGCGTGAAGTGACTATGGATAGTCCTTCACGCACGGGTTTTCCGTTGTCAGGTTTGCCCTCTTTTGCACTTCCATGTGACGGCAAGCCGGCTGGCTTGCCCTTACCAGACTGTCTGAAAGAATTATTGTCCTCTGCGGAGGACAACGGGGGGCCTTGCCTCTCGCCCTCCACCTTTTCTTGCGGTTCCCAAAACCAATCTGCGCTGCCCTGGCATCTGCCGGTCTTGACCACAGCACCAACCCCTGCTCGCTGTTTCCCGCCCTGCGGGCGCTCCCAAGCGTTACCTTTTGTAATAGACAGGCGAAAACTTCCTGTTTATTCTGATTTACATTTCTTGTCTTTCATCCAACAGGCATTGATGGTTGTGAAGGGATTGTGTTATAATCGGTGCGGAGAGATTAAAAAATTTTTTTATCAATGCAATAAAAATAGTTCTTCACGCATTATTCAGATGAAAGGACAATCAGCCATGTTCTTCTTTTGTATGTTGCCGGCAATACAAAATGAAATCGGTGCGGACATCGCCCCCCTGGTGGACGAGGCCCTTCTCCCCCGTATCGCGGAGGGCGACCGGGACGCTTTCGCCGCCTTCTACGCCCAAACCGACCGCGCCGTCTTTGGCTTTGCCTTATCCATTTTAAAAAATCGGCAAGACGCGGAAGATATCATGCAAGATACCTATATACGGGTTCTGGATGCCGCTGCTTCTTATCAGCCTCGGGGAAAGCCTATGGCATGGGTTCTTGCCATTACGCGCAACCTGGCACGGATGCGCCTGCGCTCTCTGAACCGTTCCCAGCCGGCTGAGCCGGAAGAACTGGAGGCCATCTCCCCTCTCCTGGATGGCGAAGCGTTAGCCACCGATGACCGGCTGACCTTACAGACTGCCCTCGCCGTATTGGGCGAGGAGGAACGGCAGATCGTCATCCTCCATGCGGTATCCGGCATGAAACACCGGGAAATCGCCCAGCTTCTGGAGCTGCCCCTGCCCACGGCTCTTTCCAAATACGCCCGTGCGCTGGCCAAGCTCAAAAAAATCCTGAACGGAGGGTCTCAGCCATGAACAACCGTGATATAGAAAAACGCCTGAGCAGGGCCCTGCGCCGGGAAACCCCGGATGTCTTATCCCGCGTCCTGTCCGCCCATGAACAGGAGGAAAAGATTGTGGAACTCAATCAAGTACAGCCGACCATCAAAAAGAAACGGCGCTGGCCCATTTGGGCCGCTTCAGCTGCCGCTGCCCTGGTGCTGACCGCAGGCGCTGCCTGGGGCTTGACCGGCGCCTACGGCACCGATTCCCTGATCAGCATCGACGTTAACCCCAGCATTGAGCTGGCTACCAACCGTTATGAAAAGGTTCTCCGGGTTACCGCCCTGAACGATGACGCCAACCAGATTTTGGACGGCATGGACCTAAAAGGTACCGATCTTCATGTGGCTATCAACGCCCTCATTGGCTCCATGGTCAAAAACGGCTATATTGATGATATCCGAAACTCGGTGCTGGTGTCGGTGGACAGCAAAAATACCAGCCGTGCCGCAGCTCTCCAGGACGAACTGGCCGCCGATATCCAACAGGCTCTGGAAAGCAGCGCTATTTCCGCCGCGGTTCTTAAGCAATCGGTCCAGGAAGATGACGCTCTGCGTTCCCTGGCGGAACAGTACGGCATTTCCTCCGGCAAGGCCGCTCTCATCCAGCAGCTCTCCCAACAGGATCCTACCTTGAATTTGGAAGATCTGGCCGCCATGAATATCAATGACTTGTCTCTCCTGGCGCTTGCTAAGGATCCGGACCTTCAAGGTACTGTCAGCGGTACCGTCAGCGACAAGGCCTATATTGGCCTGGACCGTGCCCGGGAAATCGCCTTGGCCAAACAGCCCGGAGGTACCATAAAGGAGATCAGCTTCGATTTCGAGGACGGTCGGGCAGTGTACGAGGGGGAATTGCTGCACAACGGCAGGGAATACGAATTCGATATTGACGCTGTCTCTGGTGACATCCTCAAATGGAAAGATGACGGCCCCATGGATACCGATGATCAACCGCTTCTTGACGATTCCTCGTATATTGGTCTGGAAAAGGCAAAGACCATCGTTCTGGAACGGTTGCCCGGCGCTCAGGTTCTGGAGCTCAAGCTGGACCGGGACGACGGACGGGTGATTTATGAAGGTGAAATGATTACCGATAGCCTGGAGGTGGATTTTGAAGTTGACGCCGTTTCCGGCAATATAGTCAAGTGGGATGAGGAGGCCCGCCGCGGCCAAGTTACGCAACAGACCCAATCCCCTTCTGCTGATCCAACCTATCTGAGTATGGAAGACATCCGCAGCATAGTGCTGACAAAAGTTCCCGGAGGTACCATCAAGGAACTGGAGTTTGATTATGATGACGGCATGGCGATCTATGAGGGCGAGGTGCTTCAGGGCCGTCAGGAAGTGGATTTCGAAATCGACGCGGTTACCGGCGATATCCTGAAGTGGGAAGTTGACAACGATTAATCCACCGCTTCTCCGCTAACTTGTTTCACACGCTTTATCTCCCCCGTGTTCAGCCCTCCCCGGGCCGGCACGGGGGTTTGCCATTCCCGGCGAAGAATTTGCTTTTTCCCGTATCCTCCTGTATACTGTTGTGTATCAGGCTTTATCCGCTTGAGCCGAATATGAAATAAGGAGAATGACGGTATGAAACCGGTAGATTTTGAACTGCGTCCGTTAATTTATTTTCAAAATAATAACACTTTTTTGGGCAGCAAAGGAAAGCTCCGCTTCAAAATTGTCCCTGACGGCGAGTTTTTTCATCTGTATACCTGGACCTCCGGGCTCTGTTTTGAAAAGAGCGAAGTGGGGGATCCTTGTGATTTTCCTCTCACCCAACAAGGGCTGGATGCTATCCGTGACCATTTATTCCATCTGGATCAGGAGCTATCCTCCTGATCAAACGGCCGTATTCCTTGGATGATGTGCGGCAGTCCTGCTCATATCCATGAAGTTCGCAGCAAAGTACCAAAGCAAAATGATCTACAAAACAACATAAAAAAGCTGTGCAAAAAATGAAAGAGGCAATCATTGAGGGAGAAACTTGTCCGCACCACATCCAACTTCTGGTGAGTCTCCCACTGTGCAGTTTGTAGGGACGTTCAAGAGCACGGATGATTTTTGATTTTAAGCGGATGCCTGTAATAGTGATGCGATGACAAACTCTCAGTACCCCGTGTAGAGGTCTGTGTCTAATGCAAACCGCTAGTCGTTTTTATTTTATTGGATGTAAGATCTTAACTTCTGTCGGGTTAGAAAAAAGAAAATAATGATCATATTCTATACCTGCTTGGACATAATAAAACAATATTTACCAATATATCTCGTGGGTAAGGTCCAAGATTAACAAGCGTATTTTGGAAACGCCTCAAAAAGTGAAAATAAATAAAAGACACAGATCGTTCATCGTACAGGCTGTCTGTGCCATCCGCTCTCGTCTAAGGGTCCTTGGGGATAACAAAAACGGTATCAGGCCCTTTCGAAACATACGGAAACCATCGCTTACCGCTCAGGCGAATACCACATGGTATTCATATCGGTAACTGAAATGCATTGTGTGTTACTTCCTGTTTCACCTGCGTGACATCTTCTTGCCCTTTCGTGAATGCGGATGCCACACTGTATCAATTGCTGCATCAAGGTTTTATTCGCTATAGCTTTTTCACCTGCCCCTGGTAGAACCAGGGGTTGTATTATGTCTAAAGGTAACAAATCGGCGCTTTACCACCGTTTGTAACTATGGCAAGCTTGAAAATAAGCCTGTCTTGGCTTTGGTCGGCTAGCCAGTTGATCCCTCCTGCCTCCAAGCTTTTTCCTTGACCGGTCTGTGTCTAATGCAAACCGCAGCATTCTGCATTCCGGTACAGATACAGCCACAATCTGTATGCTGTTCAGATGGCTCTACGTGTCTATAAAAAAACTGCGTTGTTTTTCTTAGCGAAGTGATAACCAACCTGGCTGCTTTTGCATAGCTTGTACCGAGAGGAGGTGTTGAAGATCATGAAATCTCAACAATGGAACGCAGATTGCGGAACTCCGTGGTATCCCTGCGCGCCAGGGACTCTGGCCGCCGAAGCCTTGGAATCACAGCAAAGCTCTGGCTGCTGCCGGAATCACGGTTGCTGCGATATGGATAAGCTCCGCGAACTGGTAGAAAGAGCGGAATGCGCCGCCAAAGAATCCTGTATGGCCGCTCATAAGGCGGAAGCTGCCGCTCAACGGGCAGAATGCGCCGCCGATCATGCAGGGGAATCTGCTCAGCAGGCGGCATGCAAAGCTGGCTGTGCGGAAGCCGCTGCTCAGCGGGCAGAGTGCGCCGCCCGAGAGAGCTGCCGCTGCGCTGAAAACACAGCCTGCCCCCGGAACTGCCGCTGTGGCGGCTGACACTCGCGGATAGTTAGGCTGACAGGTAAAATTAGGGGCCAGGACTCCCAGTCATCACGTTCTTCCGCTTGGGTTCTCCAGAGCAGCGAAGCATGTCAATGCTGGTATTCCTGGCCCCGCTGCCTGTCTATCTCTCTAACAACAATGTCCCCATATTCTGGCGATACATGCTTACCACATGCTTGTGCTGTGGTCTGCCCCATCCACAACCTTTCTTATCGTCAAGTAGCCAATTTTTGTTGTTCAGTCTATGGGCTTATTAAAAAATATCCGCATTCCAACCAGCCAACGGCTTAACATCATTTTGTTCGGCTTCCAGCCATTTTTTCGCAGAAAAAGGCACTCCTGTCAAACAGAAGCGCCTGAAATCACTATATTCTGCCCGATAAGGCGGTCAATTCCCAGAGCATCCGGCTCTGGAGCAGCTAATACCATCTATCTTCCAAACGGCAGAAGTCGTCTATAGGTGAATTCCTCTATATGGTGTCATCGTCATCCTCAAAAGGCCGGTGAGGTTTAGGAAACTTCCAGTTTTCTTCCGCCGGCGCGTTTTTATCCTTTTTCACAGGTTCCTCCCGGCCCATGTCCTGGAAAATAGGAGCATCATCATCCTCGTCGGTTGTTCCATCAATGTCTCCTGTTGTTTCTTCCTCTGCCCCTTCCGGCTTGGGAATATCGTCCGGATTCAAATTCAGCGAACGCATTTTATCAATGTCTTCTCCGGGATGTTCCTTGTAATAGGGATCAATAATGTATTGTTTCACAATAGGAAAAATAGTAAACTGGATCAGCAGCGACCGGAATGCCGGAAAAAGAAACAAATAGATAAAAAACAAAAGGATCGGCCCAACCACTGGGATAAACAAAATGAGCACGCCCATTACATACATGAACAGCAGGATCACACCGATCAGCAGATTGCGTTTGATCCCCACCACCGCAAAGGAAAAGGCGTTTTTCAGCAGTTGCTTGAAGGTGAAGTGGAAGGTAATCATCATCATATAGATGTAATAGAACATAAAATCCACCATCATAAGGATCAAAAAGCTGGCGGACAAGCCGATTATCCCCATGAAACCGGTACTATTCTGCCAGAAAAAGAAAATGTCAAAGGCGCAGATGCTAAATATAAGGATCCCCAGAATCCCCATGGGCAGGGCCTTTTTCCAGGACTTCCGGATAGTATCGAACATGTCCGACGGCACAAACGCATGAGTTTCCCGGGCAAAATTCCGGGTGACGTAAGTCAACCCTACATCAGCCAGCCCTACAGTAACAACCGGCAAGCAAAGCAGCACATATATCAGATTGGCGATAATCAGCTTCCAGAATTTCCGAGCGTAGATTTCCCAAAATACGAAAAACGCTTTCTTTTTAGGTGCGTTTTTCGATATGCCGGGTCCCGGCTTGTCATAGCGTGCAGTGAACAGCCCCACTTTTGATCCAATCCCTTCATTTACATTTCCTTAAATTCACCCGCTAGGCGGGAATAAACAGCTTGAGGAAAGCCAGGCGCAGGCACACATCCAGTACCCCGGCCCCCAGCGCCAGGCCGACAAACAGCAAAAAGCGCACACAGTACAGCCGGAAATCCAGCCATAAGCCTCCACAGTGGGCGGAATTGGGAAGCAGCTGCCCTGCTAGCAAAAAGGACATCCTCATGGATTCCGCACACCCCATCAACAGAGCGGCGCCGGCTACCAGCGAATGAGGGATGACCAGCACAGCGGTAAACACCACTCCACTGCCTCCGGCGCCATAATAATACGCCTGAGTCATGCCCAGCCCAAGCCCGAAAAAAAAACGGCACAACCAGAGTCAGCGGCGCCCCGCAGGCGGACAATCCAGCCAAGAACAGCAGTCCCAGCATACATACAGTGGAGAAGCAAGAGGAAAACAACTGGGATATACCTCCCCGTATTCCCCCTTGTACCGCCTGAACCTGCAACATCACCGCCAGTTCTTCTGAAAGCAAGCTGCGGGACAGGGTGAATACCAATACCCCCCCCAATACGCCCATCAAAAGCAATACCAGAAAAAACAGCAGCCGCCGGTTGTCTTCCCAAAAGCTTTTCAAAGAGTTTGTCCTGCTCATTACGCTTCCTCCCCTACTAATGGTCTTATCACCATCATATGAAGGGAAGTCAGGCATTATGTCCCCAACCGGTTCAGCAACGTTCCTATGCGCTTATATGGAAAGCCGTTTCTGTACAGTATAGCATATTCGGGATAATTCTACAATATTTTTCCCTGAAATCTTTTTCCTTTCATTGTTGTTTAGGAATAATAAACAACTGGCGGGCGCTCCATTTGGAACGCCCGCCACAGAAAATAAAAGTCATCCCGCAAGACAATACTGCACGGAAGTTTTCGCTCGCCTTTTTCCAAAGGCAACGCCTGGGAGCACCCGTGGGGCGGGAAACAGCGAACAGGGATTGGCGCCGCGGTCAAAACCGGCAGCCACGAGTGCGGCGCAAATTGGTTTTGGGCACCGCAAGGGGCGGCAGGTTCGAGGGGCAGCGCCCCCCCGCCGCGTCCCGCAGGATGTGGAAAATTTACACATATCAAATATAGAAGGTCTCGGCTTAAGCCCTCTTGTCCTTACTCCCTTGCCAGCAAGGCGTAAAATGCCCGGTGAGCCATATAGACATCTAGCTTGGATATTACCTCATAGGGGGCATGCATAGACAAAACAGGAACGCCCAAATCTACTGTGTCCACATCCAAATCAGCTATATATTTGGCAACAGTACCGCCGCCTCCCATGTCTACCTTTCCCAGTTCTCCAACCTGCCAGACAACCTGTCTGTCATCCATCAGGCGGCGAATTTTGTACATCAGCTCGGCCGAAGCGTCAGAGGTATCGGATTTTCCTCGGGAACCGGTATATTTTGTCAGTACCACGCCCCGGTTGATAAAAGCGCAGTTACGGGATTCCACTACGTCAGGGTAGATCGGGTCATACGCTACATTCACATCGGCAGACAGGCAAACCGAATTGCTCAGCACATGCCGGGCCTCTTCCCCAAAAGCAGCGGCAATATCCGCAATAAAATACCGCAGGAAGGCAGACTGCATGCCCGTATTGCCCTCAGACCCGATTTCTTCCTTATCCGCCAGAATCGTCACAGCTGTATAAGCAGGCTTCTCCAGCTCCAAAATGGAGGTCACAGCCGGATAAGCGCATACCCGGTCATCATGTCCATAAGCTCCGATCATGCTCCGATCAAATCCCAGGTCCCGGGCCGGAAATGCTGGTACGATTTCCAGCTCAGCAGACAGAAAATCCGCCTCCACAATCCCATATTTCTCATTGAGCAGCTTGAGAATATTCAGCTTCACCAGTTCTCCGCTCTCATCATCGCACCGGAAAGGACGGGAACCAATCAGCAGATTCAGATCTTCCCCTTTTACTACCTCCGTTGCCTTACGCTGCATCTGCTCCGTACCCAAATGGGGCAGCAGGTCAGTCACGCAAAATACCGGATCCCCCGGATCTTCCCCTATACGGATTTGAACTGTTTCCCCGTCCTTTCGCACAACCACTCCATGGAGCGCCAGCGGAATGGCCGTCCACTGATATTTTTTGATCCCGCCGTAATAATGGGTATCAAAATACGCCAGGTCGTGATCTTCATACAGGGGATTGGGTTTCAAATCCAGACGAGGGGAATCAATGTGGGCCGCCGCAATGGACACCCCATCGGTGATGGGACGGGTCCCGATCACCGCCAGCAACAGGGACTTGCCCCGATTATTGCGGTATACCTTATCCCCCGCCTTCAGGGGCTTCTTGTAATCAAAAGGTACAAAGCCAGCGGCCTCCGCCAGCTTTACCGCCTCACTAACCGCCTCCCGCTCGGTTTTGGCCGCGTTCATAAACGCCTTATACCCCTCGCAGTAGGCATCCGCCTTACTGATTTCTTCCTCGGACAGAAGTTTCGTCGACAGGCCCGGCTTGTATGCCAGCCGTTCCCTCAAAAGCTCCGCCTGTGTTTTCTCTGCCATGTTTATAACCTTCCTTTCCAGATTCTGTGTATGATAAAGTCAGTATTGACCATTGACGCCCCAATATGCGGCCCTATTCTACCCCGTACAGGGTCTGGTACATCCTTTGGGCCTTCCGTACCCGCTCCACGTATTCCAGCGTCTCCTGGTACTCCATATGATATAGACTTTTGCCGTCAAGCGAATACGCGCTGTCTTCCAGCCAGCGGGATACGTTCCCCATCCCCGCGTTATAAGCGGCCAGCATGGTATCCGTCTCCTCGAACTGTTGGCTGAGCAAACGCATGATCAGCACTCCGTAATGGATATTCGTCTGCGGGTCAAACAGCTGTTCCGCAGGAAGATCCTCATCCTCCGGGGTTTTGGACTGGGCCCATTCGAAAGTGTCATCCGTAATCTGCATCAGTCCTTTGGCGTCCTTGCTGGACACAATATCCGGATTAAACTCGCTCTCGGTGCGGATCACCCCATACACTAGGGACGGCGGGAAATCATATTGCTCCGCGTATTGTTCTACATACTCGCTGTACTTCACAGGATAGGCGGTACACATATAGTGGCGGTACCCCGCTCTCAGGGCAAAAACCGCTCCCACCGCCAAGGCTGCCAGCAGCAGCGCCTCCAGTCCCGCCGAAACGGGATGCCGCTTTTTCTCTGTTTTAACCGCCGCTTGGGTTGGTTGTATCTTCAAAGCTCCACCTCATCAGTTTTTCCGCCAGACTGGCGGCCTGCTCACATAAATCCTGTATCGTGCCGTCATTCCTTAATACGATGTCCGCCCTGTTCCGGTAATACTCCTCCGCCGGCTGAGCATTCATCCGGATTTCCGCCTGTTCTCGGGTAATACCGTCCCGTGTCTGGATCCGGCTGAGACGGCGCTGAGGGGATGCCAGCACAGCCGCCGTCGTATCACAAAGCGTATCGATCCGACTCTCAAACAGGAGAGGCGCGTCAATAACCGCCCAGGAATAGCCGTCCCTGGCCGCCTGCTCCAGCATCTGTCGCGTCAGGGCCGTCACCGCCGGATGCACAATAGCATTGAGCCGTTTGGTCTTTTCCGGATCCGCAAAGGCAATACGGGCCAGTTCCTTCCGGTTCAGGGAACCGTCTGGGCAGAGGATAGCGGGAGAAAACTCCCGCACCAGTTCCTGAAGGCATGGCTGGCCCGGCCGCTGTACCTGGCGGACCAACTGATCCGCATCCACGATAAAAAAGCCTTTTTCCCGGAGCACCCGAGCTACTTCCCCTTTCCCTGACCCGGTCGGACCGGTAAGCCCCAGTACAAACAGCTTATTCATTCAGTGTCACCACCTGAAAAGCCGCCGCCCGCAACAGGCGGTTATACACCGCCAGTCCCATCCCATCCTCCGCGGGACAGGCGGCATAGGCTGTCTGAATCCCCAGTTCGTCCAGGCGGCGCAGGGCGTCAAACACCCCATGGGCCTGGGATGCCGGGTCATCCTGCCGTCCGTATGGCACCGCTGGCACCTGCAGCCCTGCTGCCTGCTCCTCAAAGCAGAGGGCGCCCACCCCGTCCCCCCGGTGAGCGTTCACATAGGCCACATAGCCTTCACTGGTTCCCTTAATCAGCAAAATGGTGGCTTTCGGCGCGTAATGCTTATACTTCATGCCCGGTGACGCGGCAACCGCTCCCTCATCCAGCGCGTGGGTCACCGCCGGATCAATTTCGATCAGCCCCACCACCTCTTCCAGCATCTCCGGGGTAATACCGCCGGGACGCAGCAGGCGGGGAACCGGTTGGGATACATCCACCACCGTGGATTCCACCCCTACCCGGCATTCCCCCCCATCTACTACAGCGGCAATCCGTCCATCCATATCCGCCAGTACATGGGCAGCCGTGGTTGGGCTGGGTATCCCGGAACGATTGGCCGACGGAGCCGCCAAGGGGCATCCGGAAGCCTTAATAATGGCCCGGGCCACCGGATGGGACGGCATCCGTACCGCTACGGTGGATAGCCCGGCACTGACTTCATCCGGAATACGGGCGCTTTTTTTCAATATCATGGTCAGAGGCCCGGGCCAGTAGGCCTGGGCCAGTTTACGGGCGTTCTCCGGGATTTCCGCCGTCAAGGGCGCCACTTCGTCCCAGTCAGCGACATGGACAATCAACGGATTATCCATAGGACGTCCTTTCGCCTGGAAAATCCGGGCCACAGCCGGGCCATTCAGAGCATCCGCCGCCAGCCCATATACCGTTTCGGTGGGAATAGCTACCAGTTCCCCTTCCCGCAGGAGAGTGGCGGCAACGGTTATATCCTCCGGCGCGTCGGTAAGCAGCCGGGTCGTATAGAAATCCATGGTTATCAGGCCTTTCCGTTTGCACAATCGCCGATGGTATCCGGGGATCAGCTTTCCTGGGATGCCTGAAGCTTTTCCGCCCGGTCAGCGGTAATCAGGGCATCGATGACTTCGTCCAGCTCCCCGTCCATAATACTCTCGATTTTATACAGGGTTAGACCGATCCGGTGGTCGGTGACCCGGCCCTGCGGAAAATTGTAGGTACGGATCCGTTCACTTCGGTCGCCGGTTCCCACCTGGGAACGCCGGTCCGACGCAATAGCCGCCTGCTGTTCCGCCTGCTTGCGCTCATATAGCCGAGCCCGCAGAACCCGTATGGCTTTATCCTTATTCTTAAACTGGCTCCGCTCATCCTGGCATTCCACCACCGTACCGGTGGGCAGGTGGGTAATCCGGATAGCGGATTCCGTTTTGTTAATGTGCTGGCCACCCGCGCCGCTGGAACGGTAGGTGTCAATCTGCAAATCAGCGGGGTTAATTTCCAGTTCCACCTCTTCCGCTTCCGGCAGTACCGCCACCGTAGCGGTGGAGGTATGAATCCTTCCCCCAGCCTCTGTTTCCGGAACCCGCTGAACCCGATGGACGCCGCTTTCAAACTTCAGGCGGCTGTAAGCGCCATCCCCGGAGACCACAAAGCTGATTTCCTTGTAGCCTCCCAGTTCGGTTTCGTTCATTCCCGCGACCTCCACCTGCCAGCCCCGGGACTCGGCATACATGGTGTACATGCGGAACAGGCTTCCGGCGAACAAAGCGGATTCTTCGCCCCCAGCGCCCGCACGGATCTCCATAATCACATTCCGGTCGTCATTAGGATCCCTTGGCAGCAGCAAAATTTTCAGCTGTTCGCTCAGGGATTCCAGTTTCTCCCGGCCTTCCGTCAGCTCCAGTTCCGCCAGTTCCCTCATTTCCCGGTCAAGCCCTCCAGCTTCCAACAGGCTTCGTGCCTCTTCTATATGCTGTTGGGTTCGGTTATATTCCCGGAACGCCTCTACAATAGGCACCAAATTTTTACTTTCCTTCATCAGCCGGCGATATTGTTCCACATCCGACACCACCGCCGGGTCATACAGCCGCTGAGTGATTTCCTCATAGCGTTTTTCTACCTGATTTAGTTTTTGAAACATAGCCTTTCGTTCCTTTCCGTATGGGATATCCGTTCCATACGCAGGGCGCTAACCATGTTCCTCCTCAGAGTGGAAAATTTTTTTTATATTTTTCTCAATTTTCAGCCGGGGGACCATCATTTCATGGCCACAGCCCTGGCATTTCAGCCGGAAATCCATCCCTATACGCAGCACCTCAAAACATTTGCTGCCGCAGGGATGGCACTTTTTCATTTCCAGCCGGTCACCGACCCGAACATCCATGCCGGATCCCCCTTCCCCTGCCGTCTGCATACGGCTTATTTGGGATTATACCACAAATTCCCACCTGACCGCAAGGGATAACCCTCTTTAAATATTCCGCAGGGAAAGGCCGGGGGCAGAATATCCAGCGTCCACTTCTTTTCCAATGGAAAAGGCTGATTTCTGATCATGGCGGCGGTCCATCCACGCTGTATCTCCATAGTTCTTGTCCTCGGAACCGGACTACTCCTTTTTCCCGCCGCTGTTATGCCTGGTAATGGGACGCCGGACGATCAGCGCCCAAAGAGCCTTGCGGTCAAAGGGAATTACGGGATAGAAATAACTGCGGCCTGATATGGTCTGGGTTGTCAGCAGAGTCACCAGCATCAAAGCTACCCCGCTGATAAAACCCCAAAGGTTAAACAGGGCGGTCAGGATTAAAAACAGCATCCGGAACAGCTTAAAGGCATATCCTAATTCGAAACTGGGCTGGGTAAAATTGGCGACCGCCACAAACGCCATATACAGCAGTACCTCCGGCACAAACAGTCCCGCGCTCACCGCAAATTCCCCTAACAAAAGCGCTCCTACCACCCCAAACGCATGGCTCAGCGCTCCCGGCGTGTTCAGGGAGGCCAGCTTGACTCCATCAATCATGACCTCCACAATCAGCAGCTGCAGGATAATGGGAACGGTATTGGGTTCTTTGATCTGTATAAACTCCAGCCAAGGGGGAATAAGCTCAGGATTTTTAATCAGCAAATACCACACCGGCGTTAAAAACAGGGTGAATAGAAAGACCATGCTCCTCACCAGACGCAGGTAACTTCCCACTAACGGAGGAAAATAGTAATCATTGGTATCCTGGACAAAATCAAAAACCGCTGTAGGCAGGATCATGACCACCGGTGTATTGTCCACTACGACCAGTATCCGCCCTTCCGCCACACAGGCGCAGGCGCAGTCAGGCCGCTCAGTATACCGGACCTTGGGGAACGGATTATACCACTGTTTCCGCAGCAGGCACTCAGCCAGGCTTTCCTGTCCCATGGTCAGGGATGGGATGTCCAGGCTTTGCAGCTTCTGCCGTAAATTCTCCAGCTGCTGGTGGTTAACCCGCTGATCCATATAGCACAGAACCACATCGGTTTTAGAAGTAGTACCAACCTGCATATACTCCATTGTCAGCTGAGGATCCCGGATCCTGCGGCGGATCAGAGCTGTATTGAACACCAGAGTTTCCACAAACCCATCCCGGGCGCCCCGAAGCACCCTGTCGTCATCCGGTTCGCCCATCCCTCTCACCGGATAGGTCCTGGCGTCAATCATGATCCCCTTGCCATACCCCTCTATCAGCAGACACATGGGGCCGGATAATACTTGTACCGCTATTTCACTCGGGTCATCCAGAACCCCTACTTCCACATACGGTACAAATTTACCTGTAAATTCCTCAGCGGTAGACAGCCCTGCCATATCCGCCGCCGTCAGGGACATGACATATTCCAGGATCTTTTCCATAACGTCATCTTTGATAAAACCGTCCACGAAAAATAGTGTAGCTTGCCGCTGCCCGATTTCCATTTGCCGGGCAACCAGGTCAAAACTCTCCGATATCCTCAGCAGCCCTTCCAGCTGCTTTCTGTCGGTTTCATAATCGCCTGTCAACCGCCCCATTGCTTCCTGCATGGATACACACCTCTTCCATTGTTTCTAAAGTATGGAAATAGTGTATCCAGATTTTTGTTTCTTACGATATTTGAAAAATTTTCGCGGGAAAATGATTGTATTTTTGCATCTTTCCTGATAAAATGAAATTAACGTTAGAATTGGAGGTTTTGAAGATGGCAGACGATTTTAATTTCGGCAATGCCCCGGCTGGCGGTCAGCCGGATCTTCCCCAGCAGCCTCAGGCTCCGGCTCAGCCGGAAATATACGGGCAGAACCCACAAGCTCCTGCATCCCCTGACACACCCGCTGCTCAGCCTGTACAGCCCCCTATCCCCCCTCAGTACACAGCCCCTGCCGCCCCTCAATACGGCGCGCCTGCGCAGCAGCCCAGCCAGACTCCTGGTTGGCAGTATCCTGCCGGTCAGGTTCCTCCTGCGGCCCAACCGCCCATCCAACAGCCCTATACCCCCCCTCAGAGCACTTCTCAGTACAACTATTACCAGCAGCAGCAGCCTGGGTATACCCCACCCTATTATCCCCCGGCAGTGAATCCCGGACCCATAGGAGAGCCAGAAAGCGGTAAAGCCACTGCCTCGCTGGTATTGGGTATCCTGTCCTTGACCATTTGCTGCGGTTCCGGTGTCCTTTCTATCATCGGACTGATCTTGGGTATTATCGCCAAAAAGGCAGGCAGCGGTGGCAAAGCCACAGCTGGTATTGTGCTGAACATCATCGGTTTAGTGGCTTGTGTAATCGCGGTAATCTATGTCATTGCTGCCATATCTGCCGGCAATTTTTCCTATTATTATAATTTTAGATATTGATTCCTTGATGAAAGCAGGAGGCCAAAAAAACGCAGCCTCCTGCTTTAACTTATTTCTCAATGCGTACCAACAGCTGACTGCTCAAAAAGGATACTCCTGCCTTTCCAGGGTGTCACCCTTCTGCGTTTCATCTGCTTGAGGGTTTAGTATTCTGCAGGATGCCACGGTGCTCTGCCCCTCGCCCCCGTCTCCCTTTGCGGTGCCCAAAACCAATCTGCGCCGCACTTGCGGCTGTCGGTTTTGGCCGTAGCGCCAATCCCCGCTCGCTGTTTTCCGCCCTGTGGGTACTCCCAGATGTTGCCTTTTGAAAAGGGTGGGCGAAAACTTTTAGCCCGGTTTTTTGATGGAAGGGCATTGACATCGGTCCTTGTTTAGGCTGATTTTCACATCTTGCCATTCGATAGATATGTTGGTTTGGAGATGACTCAATAGGTTGTGATCGTCATAAATGCCAGGGCCATGGATTACTAGTCAGATTGGGTTTGCTAGCCGTGGCTATGATTCGGGCAGATTAAATGATTAGTTGCTCTCTTTACTGGTTTCGTACTCTTTCCGTTTCCCGTACACCGTATCCTGTCCCTCTTAACCACATATGTTATTCTTATGACAGTGACTATCGGCCAGACCTCAAATAATGATCCCCCTACCCGTAAACAGGTCGCATGGATCGTATATGCTTAACTGATCGTTTTCTCTATCCGCCTTCAGCTGATTCTCCATATACTCCTTTATG
>CALWMQ010000055.1 GCA_944382025.1 uncultured Clostridia bacterium
GTGTTCCGGGGCAAGCCCCATTATCATTTTTGGGGCAAAGCTCGTTATCATTCCGTTCCTCAGAAAAAATTGAATAAAATCGCAATTTTAATGAAAAAACCGCTGTGTGCAAGGCTTCCCGGCGTAAAAAAAGACCCTGCAAGGAATTTCCCTGCAAGGTCTTTTTGCTATTCGCTTTGCCTCGGGTTTTGTAAATGGGCTTTGCCCAAAAACAAAAGGAAAGATTAAGCCTCCCTACTTTTGATAGCTGCCTGTGCTGCAGCCAAACGAGCGATCGGCACACGGAAGGGGGAGCAGGATACATAGTTCAGACCAATATTGTGGCAGAACTCCACAGAGGAGGGATCGCCGCCGTGCTCACCGCAGATACCCAGCTTGATGTTGGGACGGGTAGCGCGGCCTTTTTCAGCGGCCATCTTCACCAACGCGCCTACGCCGGTCTGATCCAGCTTGGCGAAGGGATCAAACTCATAGATTTTGGCATCGTAGTAGGCACCCAGGAATTTGCCGGCATCGTCACGGCTGAAACCAAAGGTCATCTGGGTCAGGTCGTTGGTACCGAAGGAGAAGAATTCCGCTTCCTTGGCGATCTCGTCGGCGGTAACAGCCGCACGGGGGATCTCAATCATGGTGCCCACATGGTACTCCATCTGAACCCCAGCATTGGCGATTTCCTGGTCAGCGGTGGCCACAACCACATCTTTGACATATTTGAGTTCCTTGACCTCGCCTACCAGAGGAATCATGATTTCAGGAACGATATTGTATTCCGGATGTTCTTTGTTGACGGTAATAGCGGCGCGGATAACAGCCTGGGTCTGCATCTCGGCGATTTCCGGGTAGGTGACAGCCAGACGGCAGCCGCGGTGACCCATCATGGGATTGAACTCATGCAGGGAAGCAATGGTGTTTTTCAGATCTTCCACGCTGATGTTCAGTTCGCCAGCGATTTCCACAATGTCCTCTTCCTTGGTGGGCAGGAACTCATGCAGCGGGGGATCCAGGTACCGGATAGTCATAGGCCGGCCTTCCAGCACACGGTACATGGCCTCAAAATCCCCTTGCTGGTAGGGCAGCAGCTTAGCCAGGGCAGCTTTACGGGCTTCCACGGTTTTGGCCACGATCATTTCCCGGACAGCCTTAATCCGGTCACCCTCAAAGAACATGTGCTCAGTACGGCAAAGGCCGATACCCTCGGCGCCGAACTTGACAGCCTGAGCGGTATCCCGAGGGTTGTCAGCGTTGGTGCGCACGGTCAGGGTACGGGCAGCGTCGGCCCACTTCATGAAGCGATCGAAATCGCCGGAGATGGTGGCCTCCACAGTGGGAACCGCCTCACCGTAAATCTTACCGGTGGAGCCGTCCAGGGAGATATAATCGCCCTCGTGGTATTTCTCGCCGCCGATCTCGAAATATTTTTCATCAGCATGCATGGTAATCTCGCCGCAGCCGGAAACGCAGCAGGTACCCATACCACGGGCCACAACAGCGGCGTGGGAGGTCATACCGCCGCGGACAGTCAGGATGCCCTGAGCCACAGCCATGCCCTCGATATCTTCAGGGGAGGTTTCCAGACGAACCAGAACAACCTTTTCGCCTTTTTCATCCCATACCTTGGCGTCCTCGGCGGTGAACACCACTTTACCGCAGGCGGCGCCGGGGGAAGCGGCCAAGCCGGTGCCGATAACCTTGGCGCTCTTCAGAGCCTTAGCGTCAAACTGGGGATGGAGCAGGGCGTCCAGCTGTTTGGGATCCACACGGAGAACAGCTTCGTCCTCGGTGATCATGCCCTCGTCCACCAGGTCCACGGCGATCTTCAGAGCGGCAGCGGCGGTGCGCTTGCCGTTACGGGTCTGGAGCATATAGAGCTTGCCGTTTTCGATGGTAAACTCCATGTCCTGCATATCACGGTAGTGTTTTTCCAGATTGTTGGCGATGGTGGCGAACTGCTCATACACCTGGGGCATATCCTGCTTGAGCTGATCGATTTTGCTGGGGGTACGGACGCCGGCCACCACGTCTTCGCCCTGAGCGTTGATCAGGTATTCGCCGAACAGAGCCTTCTCGCCGGTGGCGGGGTCACGGGTGAAGGCCACGCCGGTGCCGGAATTCTCGTTCAGGTTGCCGAACACCATGGGCTGCACGTTAACAGCGGTACCCCAGGAATAAGGGATATCGTTCATACGGCGGTACACATTGGCGCGGGGGTTATCCCAGGAACGGAACACCGCTTTGACGGCTTCCATCATCTGGATCTTAGGATCGGTGGGGAAGTCCTCGCCCTTCTGCTCCTTGTAGTAGATCTTGAAGCGGCGGACCAGTTCCTTCATGTCGTCCACGTCCAGATCGATATCGTTCTTAACGCCTTTGGCTTCTTTGACCTCATCGATGATGACCTCAAAGGTTTTCTTGGAGATTTCCATCACGACATCGGAGAACATCTGGATAAAGCGGCGATAGGAGTCGTACACAAACCGGGCGAATTTAGGATCGGGGTTGCCAGCGATCATACCGGCGGCCACATCGTCGTTCATGCCCAGGTTGAGGATGGTATCCATCATACCGGGCATGGAAGCCCGGGCGCCGGAACGCACCGAAACCAGCAGCGGGTTTTTGGGATCGCCGAATTTTTTACCGTTGAGTTCCTCGATCTTAGCCAGGTACTCATAAATTTCCGCCTCGATCTCAGGCGCGATTTTGCGGCCGTCATCGTAGTACCGGGTGCAGGCCTCGGTAGTAACGGTAAAGCCCTGGGGAACAGGCATGCCCAGTTTGACCATCTGGGCCAGGTTCGCACCTTTGCCGCCCAGGAGTTCACGCATGCTCTCGTCGCCTTCGGAGAACAGATAGACGTACTTGTGACTCATTGTGTAGTCAACCTCCTAGTTTTTTTGAACTTTTGCTTGTCACAGAATGACAAATCTGCGGCGGAAAACAGCCGCGAAAACCACTTCCATCGGCTATCCGGCAGAATCACCTTGTATTATACCAAAGTCTTCCCCAATTTTCCAGAGAAAACCATGAATTTTTCTGAAATTGTTCCTTTTCACAGAGTTGCTCCCTGTTTCCTTGCCCAGTCTGGTTATTTTATTATAGGAATCTAAAGGCCTTCATTGATACGGGGGCTGGGCGTAAAGGACCGGCAGGGGATTTCATTGACAGGCATGCCGCAAAGCCTCCTATCGGCCTCGTACCCATGTATAGGACTCCGCACCTGGCGCGTACCCTAAAAACAGGGAGATTTTCCTACGGTATTTTCCCATAAATGGCGTTTTGACGGCTGAACCCTCTTGCAAAGGGGGACATTCTTTGCCATAATAAGAATATCCTCAGAGGGGGGAGAACGGCCCTGTCGGGCGGTTCGAGCATGCTCCATCGGCGGATACCGTTCCGGCGCCCCTATGCCGCTCCCGGAAGGCCGGAACCAATATCCACACACAATACCAGCGGCTCTTTTTCAAGGCCGCGGAATGGGAAAGGCGGGGATCACATTGAACACCCATGGCAAGGATATTAAAATTTTCGCGGCCAATTCACACCCGGATCTGGCAAGAGAGATTGCCGGTGCCCTGGGGCTCCCGCTGGGAAAGGCGGAAGTCGCCACCTTCAGCGACGGGGAAATTTCGGTTTCCCTGAAGGAATCGGTTCGTGGTTCCGATGTTTTCGTGGTCCAGTCCACCTGCGCCCCGGTTAATAACCATCTGATGGAACTGCTGATTATGGTAGACGCCTTCAAGAGGGCTTCCGCCGCCAGCATTACCGCGGTGATACCCTACATGGGTTATGCCCGGCAGGATCGGAAGGCGAAAGCCCGGGATCCTATTTCCGCCAAACTGGTGGCGGATCTGATTACCGCCGCCGGGGTAGACCGGGTACTGACCATGGACCTGCATGCCCCCCAAATCCAGGGATTTTTTGATATCCCGGTGGACAACCTGTTTGGAGCCCCCGTCCTGGCCCAGTACTTCCGGGAATTGATGGGCGGCCAGCAGGACGGCTATGTGGTGGTGTCGCCGGATCTGG
>CALWMQ010000056.1 GCA_944382025.1 uncultured Clostridia bacterium
AGGGGAAAACCGCAGCTTCCAGTAACTTCCGTGAAAAATGTCGAGGGTCGGTGAGATGCTAGATATGCGGATAACAAATACAACCGCAGCGAAAGGAGAGAGTCTGTGATGACCAAAGGTGTTTCCGGATTTATCAAGGGCGTAGGCATGGGCGTAGCGGTAGGTTGTGTGGCCGGCGCTATGGGCAGTAAGGCTATGCACGGCAAAAAGCATTTGAAAAAGAATGTGGGCAAAGCCCTGCGCAATGTCGGGGAACTGGTGGACAGTGTCACCGGCATGTTCTGAACCCGCTGCCGCTTTCCCCGGAAAGGGTGCCGTCCGCATCTTTGGGGAAAGCTGTACATATATCGCTTTGCACGGTTCTGTTGGACAGAAGGGGAGACTCCGGGCCGGATTCCGTGGAGGCCATAGGGTGCGACGGTTCACGGAACTCTAAAGCATCCAGAGGATTGGTCAAAAGCCTTGAAATGCGGATGTATTCAGGGTATAATAATGAGCGGATGTCAAAGGGTCACAATGACGGCCAGCAGTTCCAATGGTTCGCTGCCGGTGTTGCGCAGGGCGTGTCCCTGGCCGCTGCGGGTGACAGTGGAGTCCCCCGCCCCAACCTGGACGGGTGTCCCGTTATCGTCCATAACGCCGGTCCCTGACAGAAAGTAGAAAAATTCTTCTTCCTGGTTATGGACGTGGAAGCCGATGGAGGCACCAACCGGCAGGGTGATTCGGGAAAAGAGCCTTACCGGTGATTCATAGTCGCCGGCCGCAAACGCAGGTGACAGGGTGACGGTTCCATCTCCGTCCCGCATATGAGGACGTTGCTCAGCTGGCAGTTCGTGGCTGTGATGGTACATCATGATCCGACCTTTCCTGTTTCAGTATGTCTGTTCGCCGCCCTTTTATGATAAGGTCGGCCGACATTCCAGACACGGTTATTATAGCATAGGAACACAGGAGAGGCAATCCGTCGGTTTCCCCATATCGGCCGTATATATCGGGCGGAATATGGGAGACTATAGGAGACCAAAAAGATAAGGAGATGTAGCGCTATGGCAAAATGGGTATGTACAGTATGCGGATATGTATACGATCCGGAGGCGGGCGAACCGGATAACGGTATCGCTGCGGGCACCTCGTTTGAGGATCTTCCTGAGGACTATGCCTGCCCGATCTGCGGCGTGGGTAAGGAATCCTTTGAGCAGGAAGCCTGATAGATTCCCGCTCCGCACCATTCAATCGCTAAAAACAGGGCTCCGCAAACGGCTGTTTTGCGGGCCCCTGTTTTTTTGTGTTGAAACCAGCGGCGGAAAATGGTATGATATACACTTGGGAAGAGGTGGGAGAGATGGTGGAAAAGCTGCCGGGAAGCGATGGAACACTGGAACTGGACTTTGACAGACGTACCGTTTCGATCACCCGCCGCCGTACCAGGGCTGCGCGCAAAAGCGGCCTGGAGGATGTTTCCTTTCCCATGTCGGAGGTGACCGGCGTGGAGCTGGAGGCGCCTACTTCTACCCGGTTCGGAAGTATCAGCTTTTATGTCCGGCAACGGAAACTGGTCAGCACTGCCGGTGCGGATCTGACCTGCATACAGTTTATGGAATATCCCGCGTATTACCGGGGGGTGATGGAACTGTACAGGCAGTATCCATCCATTGCGCTGTATAACCGGGTAACTCCGGTAGGGCAGGTGTCACCGGGGCCGGATCCTGAGCTGCCAGAGGAAGAAGACGATCAGGTCAAGGCACTGCGGCAATGGGAAGTGACGATTGCTGACCCCGCCATGCGGGGCAAGGTTCGCCGTATTGGGGATCTGGCGCAGCGTATTCTGGATGCGGTGAAGGAAAACCCGGAAAAAAAGTCCCAGGCCCGTAAATTTCTTGGGTACTATTTGCCCACCACCCTGAAGCTGTTGGAAACCTATGGGCGTTCTGATGGCCAGCCCGTGCTGGCCGCCTCCATGCGGCAGGCTCGAGAGGAAATTGAGCAGGTAATGGATACATTGACCGTGGCCTATGAGAGACAGCTGGACAGTTTGTTTACCCACGAGGCATTGGATATTACCACCGATGTGCGGGTGCTGGAAGCTATGCTGGCAGGTGATGGACTGACGGAGGGTCCCTTGGATAAGAAGCAGGGGTAATTCGGCGGAGATAAGGAGGGAGCGTGTTGGAGAAAACCAGGTTTACAAAACAAAAGCAGGTGATTATGGGTATTCTGCGGCAGGCGGATTCTCCTCTTACCCCCTCGGAAATTTATGAACAGGCACGTGCTCAGCAGCCTTCTATAGCAAAGTCTACCGTTTACCGTAATCTGGAGTCCATGCAGGAGCGGGGGGAAGTTGTCCGGGGAATACTGGAAAACGGGGAGAGTTTTTTCGCAGCAGCCGGAGAACACGCTCATCGGCATTATATGATTTGTAAGGACTGTAATAAAATGCAGGATCTTCCTGAATGTCCGGTGGAAAAGCTGGAAAAGGAGATCGCGGAGGCAGGGGATTTCCTGGTTACGGATCATGTGGTGCAGATTTACGGCTACTGTCGGGACTGCGCTAAAAAGCACCGCCCCCTAGATACATAACTGTCGTTTAACCAATAGAGTTCATCATAAAGGAGACGTATTATGAAACAGGACATGCTGGTTATTCTGGATTTGGGCTGTAAGGAAAATACCACTATCGCCCGTGCGATCCGGGCCCTGGGGGTATACAGCGAGATCTATCCCCATGATATTACCCTGGAGCAGCTGAAAGCCCTGCCTAATGTCAAGGGAATCATCGTCAGCGGCGGCCCCAATCATGTGGTGGACGGAGAGATTATCTCTGTGCGGGATGAAATTTACGGCTGCGGTATTCCGGTACTGGCGGTGGATCACGCTCAAGCAAAATGCGAGAGAAAACTGGATGCCTGGCCGGAGGATGAGGCGGAAATCCAAACCATGCTGCGCCCCTTTGTGTTCGATGTATGCAAAGCGGAAGCCAACTGGAATATGCCCAATTTTATTGCCGACCAGATTGAACTGGTGCGGCGGCAGGTAGGGAATAAAAAAGTTTTGCTGGCGCTTTCCGGCGGGGTGGATAGTTCGGTGGTAGCGGCGCTGCTGCTGAAGGCCATTGGCGATCAGTTGGTTTGTGTCCATGTCAACCATGGTTTGCTGCGTAAGGGCGAGCCGGAGCAGGTGGTGGATGTTTTCCGCCGCCAGTTAAACGCTAACCTGATCTATGTGGATGCCAGCGAGCGGTTCCTGACCAAGCTGGAACACGTGGCAGATCCAGAACAGAAACGGAAGATTATTGGCGCGGAATTTATTCGTGTATTTGAGGAGGAAGCCCGGAAACTGGAAGGGATTGATTTCCTGGCCCAGGGTACTATCTATCCCGATATTGTGGAAAGCGGAACAAAGACGGCTAAGATGGTGAAATCCCATCACAATGTCGGCGGGCTGCCGGAGGATCTGCAGTTTGAACTGGTGGAGCCGCTGAAGCAATTGTTTAAGGACGAGGTACGGGCTTGTGGGGTAGAGGTGGGCTTGCCGGATGGCATGGTATACCGCCAGCCGTTCCCTGGCCCAGGTTTGGGCGTACGTTGCCTTGGCGCCATTACCCGAGATCGGTTGGAGGCTGTACGGGAATCCGACGCTATTCTTCGGGAAGAGTTTCAGAAGGCAGGATTGGATCGGAAGGTATGGCAGTATTTTACGATTATACCAGATTTCCGCAGTGTAGGGGTTCGGGATAACGCGCGGTGTTTTGATTATCCGGTGATCATTCGGGCGGTTAACACTGTGGATGCTATGACCGCTACCGTTGAGGAATTGGATTGGCCGATCCTGCATCAGATCACCCGGCGGATTCTCAACGAAGTTCCCGGGGTTAACAGGGTCTGTTACGATCTTTCTCCCAAACCAACCGCCACCATTGAGTGGGAGTAGTTCCCCTTGGCTTGCAATAGCCGAAAACCCCAGTGTTTGTGCGGTTTTTTGGACTTGCCACTTTTTGCAAAATTGCTTTTGCAACACTTTTGCAACACGTTAGCTGAAAAAAAGGTTTTGCAACAGATGAAATAGTCCCTATCGGTTTGCAAGTAAAAATGAATTTTGCATATTTTTTAAGGCTACCGCCTCTTTTCGAGGTGGTAGCCTTTTTCGCATATTGGCGATTTCTTATAACCCATTGTAATATAAATGCGAAATCAAGTTGTCGAGGTGAATGCTATGAGAAAAGAAAAATATCATATATATTTAAGTGATGAAGAACTCAAACGAGTTGTTGTATATCTAATTAATCTTAAAAATAAGTTGATAGCAGAAGGCAGATACACTGATGCAGTCGATGAACTGCTTTGCAAAGTAATTTCAACTAAGAAAAAGAAAATCCAAGTCAAATACATCTAATATATATGACCAAGAGCCGTCTATTGACCTCAATTAAGAGGAAGATAGGCGGCTTTTTTGTTGTAGAAAAATTTTTTCAAGAAATTTTGAAAAAACACCCCCCAAAAACGCCCTCCCATTTCAAACAAGTGAAGGGGTTAATTCCGAGCCACGAAAAGGTCAGCCCTTTCACTTGCATTTTGACAACTGAATAAACCATTCACTAAGACTTTAATTCTGATGATTTTAGCCACCTTATCGGGTACGCCGTGACTTCTGCATTGCAGAACAGCGAGAACTCCCGGTATA
>CALWMQ010000057.1 GCA_944382025.1 uncultured Clostridia bacterium
TTGGCGCGGATGAGGATCAGCTGGATTTTCCTGTGGTGTACGCCTCGGGACGGGACGGTTATTCCTCTTTGGACCCCAACGTCAGGGAAGGGGACATGAAGCCGTTGTTTGAGGAAATCCTCAAATACGTGCCGGCGCCGGAAGGGGATCTGGAAGGGCCTTTGCAGATTCTTTTCTCCAATATAGATTATGACGACTATGTGGGCCGGATCGGCGTAGGCCGGGTGGAACGGGGTACCGTACACAACGGCCAGGCCGTTGTCCTGTGTAAGACCGATGGAAGCCGTGTCAATGCCCGGATCGGGAAGCTGTTCCAGTTTGAAGGTTTGCGCCGGGTGGAGCATGATACTGCCGCTCTGGGGGATCTGGTGGCGGTAACGGGTATCACGGATCTGAATATCGGGGAGACGGCGTGTGATCCCGAGTGTGTGGAGCCATTGCCCTTTGTGAATATCGATGAGCCGACCATTTCCATGGTTTTCATGGTGAACAACAGCCCCTTCGCGGGTAAGGAAGGTAAATTTGTAACCTCCCGGAACCTGCGGGACAGGCTGTTTAAAGAGGTGGAAACCAACGTCAGTATGCGGGTCAAAGAAACCGATACCACCGATGCCTTTGAGGTATCCGGGCGAGGGGAACTGCATCTGTCCATCCTGATTGAAACCATGCGCCGTCAAGGCTTTGAGTTCGCCGTCAGCCGTCCTCAGGTGATTTATAAAAAGGATGATAAAGGCCAGCTGCTGGAGCCGATGGAACTGCTGATGATCGAGGTGCCGGAGGCGTATGTGGGAGCGGTGATGGAAAAGCTGGGTTCCCGGAAGGCGGAGATTGTTAATATGGGTACCCGGGACACCGGTATGTCCCACCTGGAATTCCGGATTCCTTCCCGGGGACTGATGGGGTACCGGCAGCAGTTCCTGACCGATACCAACGGCAATGGTATTATGAACAGCGTGTTTGATGGGTATGAGCCGTTTAAAGGTGAAATTCCCCAGCGGGTACAGGGTTCCTTGGTTGTGTTCGAGTCGGGGGAGACCAGCAGCTACGGTCTGTACAATGCCCAGGACCGGGGCGCGTTATTCGTAGGTCCTTCTGTACCGGTCTATGAGGGTATGATTGTGGGCATGTCGCCGAAAAACGAGGATATAGCGGTCAATGTCTGTAAAAAGAAGCATGTAACCAATATGCGGGCAGCCGGGTCTGATGAGGCGCTTCGCCTGACACCGCCTACCGTGCTGTCTCTGGAGCAGTCGCTGGAATTTATCAATGACGATGAACTGGTGGAGGTTACGCCTAAGAGCATCCGCCTGCGCAAACGGATCCTGTCCAAGGAACAGCGGATGAAAGAATCGGCCAAGAAAAAGGGATAAGACGGGCCCAAACCGGGAAAGCGGAAGGATGGATATAGGCTTTCCTGGCCGGTACGGGAAAAGGTGCCGTGGGGTATGCGGCCCATAGGGAACGGAAGCAGTGGAAACGTGTAGCTCCAAGGTGGCATGGTGCGGAACGGTATTGCCTGCCCTATTTTACGCGAAAAGATGCGGATAGGACTGACGGAAGAGGAAGGATGGGCTGGACAGATGGCGCGACCCTTATGGGTGACCGGGTTCACCTGTTTGATTATATTGCTCATAGCGCCCCTTCTGCCCCTGAATGCCACCTTGGTTCTGGCGGGATTGGGGCTGGTTCTGTTGGTAATTTCCCTGCTGATCCCGATTTTGAGGAGGCAGCGGGTACTGTGGGCGGCGCTGCTGGCGGCAGTGGCCGCCTTTGGTGTTTACGCGGGCACCGAGATTCTGTGTTATCGTCCCTTGGTGGGACTGGATGGCCGGACGGTGTATCTGGAGGCTAGGGTGATGGATAGGGAAGCGGATACCGTCCTACTGGAGGTAACCGGCGGTGAGGCGCCAAAAGGCAGCCGCATTGCACTATACGAGAACCCGGAAACCGAATTGCCGGACATGTACAGCTTGGTAGCTGGGGATTTTGTGCTGACAGCAAAGGATGCCCAAGGGCTGGACAGGTTGGTTATGAAGGCGTCCGGTGTGTCCATGATGGCCTGGTGCCCGGAGTACGGTTCCCAATCCTATATTGAAACGCCGGGGAAAGCTACTTGGAACGCTGTGTTTTCCAATATGCGCCAGCGTTTTTATCATACCCTGACGGCTTATCTTCCAGGTGACCGGGGAGAACTGGCGGCTGGGATCTGCCTTGGAGAGGATGAAGGCCTTTCCGGTCCGGCTAAAGAAGCCTTCCATGTGACCGGTGTGTCCCATCTTCTGGCAGTATCCGGGCTGCATATGTCGGTACTGGCTTTTACTTTATTGGCTTTGCTGTGGCGCATGCGCATACCGGAATGTCCCGCCTCCATATTGACCATGGCGGGGGTGTTATGGTTTATGGCCTTGGTGGGTTTTGAGGTATCGGTAGTGCGTTCCGGGGTTATGCTGCTCATTCTGTTGTTGGGCAGCGCTATTCGCCGCCGGGCTGATTCCCGCAATTCCATGGGGTTTGCTCTGCTGTTGCTGTTATTATCGGACCCTTATTGTGCCTACGATGTGGGGTTGCTTTTGTCTTTCGGCGCTTGCCTGGGTCTTTTGTGCCTCTATCCCTGGATGCGGTTCCACATCCGGAAACGGTTGGAACCGTCAAACCAACCGTCACCGGAGCTGCTTCCAGACGCTCCGGCGGCCGCGGAGCGCCCGCCGTTCTGGCGACGTGGGCTTATCCGGCTGGCAGATGCCCTTTGCGTTTCCGTGGCGGCTATTCTGCCCACAATGACAGTAAGCGCCGTGTTTTTTGGCAGTTTATCCCTGATCGCCCCTATTACCAATCTGCTGACGGTATTCCCATCCACCTTGTTGACCCAGTTGGGCTGCCTGGCTATGGTGCTGGAGCCGATTCCTTTTTTGTTCCCGGTGTGCCGGTTACTGCTGATGGGGGTAGGGTGGATTTCGGGTTATCTGTTGGAGGTTACCCAATGGCTGGCCCGACTGCCCTTTGCCTCCGCCGCCATGCGGGAAGGGTACCTGCTGTTGTGGCTGCCAGCCTCCCTGGGGATGCTTTACCTGGGGTGGCGGTTGGGAAAAGCCAAGGGGCTGCGTATTGCCTTCGCCACGGGGGTGATTGCCCTGCTATGTGGCATCAATCTGAGAAATCTGTTCATGCGAAATGTCACAACGATAGCCGCGGTAGGAACCAATGGGGACGCAGCCATACTGCTTCAGCGGAATGGGCATTTCGGGGCGATACTGTCTCTTGAGGAATTTGATTCGGTGAACCGCCTGGGCTTTCTGCTGGAGGAGTATGGGGCAACCCGGCTGGATTTTTTAATTGTTACCGGCGGGGAGGGAAACGCCCTTTTGCAGATCCCGAACCAGCTTTCGGACTTTTTACAGGAAACCCCGTTGTTTTATCCGGAATCCGACCCGGCATTCGCCCGGCTGGTCCAATGGTATGCCTATTGTATGCCGATTGAAACGGCGCAAGTCAGTTTTTGGCAGGGGGATACCCTGGCGTGGCAGGATGGTTGGCTGCGTATGACCCTAGGGGATACCCGCGTGCTGCTCAGCAGCGGAGGAACTGACGCCTCCCAGCTTCCCGAGGACTGGCGGCAGACCCATCTGGTGGTGTATACTGGCACTCCGCCGGCCCATGCGGGGGCTATTACCGCTCAGACAGGGATACTCCTGTGCGAGGAGGAAGACCTGCCCTATTCTCTAAAGGCGATTCCACGGACAGCTTATTCGGTGACTGCCGTTTCCGGTTATGAACAGGCAGCGGTAGTCACCAGAGGGGAGGGTGACTTAACCTGGGATGCCTGGTTATAAAGAGCAGAAGGAATGTCCTTACAAGGCGGCCGGGCTGGGAACGGATGGAAGCGGGCGGTTTGGACAGGGAAGAAGAGGAACCGGCGACTATAGAAAGGAGCTGCGCTATGGCGTGGTCGGAAACTGAACTGAAAAAGCATTTGAAACAGGATCAGCCGGCCAGGCTGTATGTTCTGTATGGTGAGGAGCCGTACCTGACGGCCTATTATGCGGAATTGATTGTCCAGAAGGCTATGGGTAAAGACGGGGAGGACAATCCCCTAAGGGAGTTCAATTACCGGAAATTTGACGGACAGGAGACGGCTTGGGATACCATCGAGGAGGCGGCAGAGGCTCTGCCGTTAATGGCGGAGCGGAAATGCGTTTTAGTCAAGGATTATGATGTGGCAGCAGCCGGAGGGAATTGGGATCGGGTAATGGCTCTGGCTGAGGACCCGCCGGAAGATACGGTGCTGATTTTCCAGATGGATTCCATACAGCCGGACAGCAGGAAGAATACCAAATGGCGGCAATTTCTGGCTCTGGCGGAAAAGAACGGCATATGCACGGCATTTAAAAGGAAGACAGAAGGAGAGAGTGTCAAGCTGCTTTGTTCGGGAGCGTCTCGGAGAGGCTGCGTGCTTTCCACCGATACAGCTCGGCTGTTGGTGGAGCAGTGTGGAAATGATCTGAATCTGCTGCTTAACGAACTGGATAAGCTGTGTGCCATGGCGTTGGGTATGGCGCAGGAGAAAACGGATGCTTTGCCGGAAATCACCCGTGACTTGGTGGAACAGGCGGCTACCAAAAATTTGGAAGCCTCGGTATTCGACCTGTCCAAAGCGATTTTACAGAATCATTAGGATAGAGCGTATACCATTCTTCACCGGCTTTTCTCACAAAAGGAAGATCCGGTGGCTATTTTAGCCGTACTGTCTAATGCTTACGCGGATCTGTACCGTGCAAAGGTAGCCGGGACAGCAGGTGTACCTGTGGAGTCGCTGGCCGAGGATTTTGCGTACCGTGGCCGTGAATTCCGCCTGCGGTATGCAGCCAGGGACTGTTCCAGGCTGTCCTTACAGGTGCTGCGGGACAGTCTGGAGATCCTAGCACGGGCTGATCTGACGTTGAAATCATCCAAAATGGACAAATCCACAGTATTGGAGCAGACAGCGGCACGATTGATCCTGACTGCCAAGATGGGGACGGGTTCTGGAACAAAAGGGTAAAAGGCATATGCCGAAAGGCGGTGAGCAGTATGGTGCGGGTCAAGGAAGCGATTGTGGTAGAGGGACGATATGATCGTATGAGGCTGAATTCGGTGGTTGATGCGGTTATTGTGGAAACCAGTGGATTTGGCATATTCCGGAACAAAGAGCAATTACAGTTATTGCGCCGTCTTGCGGAAAGCCGTGGACTTATTATTTTGACTGATAGTGATTCTGCGGGATTTGTTATCCGGGATCATTTGAGCAGTGTTCTGCCGCCTGACCGGGTGAAGCACGCGTATATTCCGGAACTCCGGGGGAAGGAGAGGAGGAAGACCGCACCTTCTAAAGAAGGATTATTAGGAGTAGAGGGGACAGAAGGGGAGGTGATTCTGCAAGCGCTGATTCGCGCGGGAGCTACACTAGATGGACAGGAAGCAGTTACCACGTCACCTATAGTGGATAAGGCCCGGTTATACGCGGATGGCCTGAGCGGGGTTCCAGACAGTGCCTCCCAGCGGGAAAAGCTTTTAAAGTTGTTAGGACTGCCTTCAAAGCTGTCGGTCAATCGGCTGATAGATGTCATTAACGCCACAATGAGTGAAGAGGAATATCAAAAAAGTCTACACGAAATTAGAACATGATTTTTTACGGAAAATCCCGGAAATCTGTTGACAGCGTTTTTTCGGAATGCTATAATAATGCCTGCGTTATGCGGCCGTGCTGGAACTGGCAGACAGGCACGTTTGAGGTGCGTGTGTCTTTGACGTACGGGTTCAAGTCCCGTCGGCCGCACCATCAGAGGGCACTAAAAAAGATGCCTAAGCGAAAAACCTCGATTTTATCGAGGTTTTTTCGTATTTTCATGACAAGTTTTTCAGCATAGATTTTATAGATGCCAAACGGCAAAAATCCTATACTGACAGGACTTGAACCCACAAATAGCAAAAATCACACCGAAAGGCGTATGGAGAGTTAAAAATCCATACGCCTTTTTCTTTTGCCCAAAATCAATATTATTCTCCCTGTTGGCATGCAGCGATAAAATATTAACACATCATTTTAAAGCCTTTGGTTTTTGATTATCACAGCAAAAACTGAAGGC
>CALWMQ010000058.1 GCA_944382025.1 uncultured Clostridia bacterium
GTATTTCAAAGCTATAGCCGCCCGAAACTCCGCGTCTTCTTCCCGGTATTCCGGCGAAGGTGCCGACCCGGGCATATAGGCAGCATACACCTGTTGAATGGCGGCAAACAGTTTTTCCTGTCCTTTCCTATAAAAGAGATGATGTGCAAAACGAGCAAAGGTCCCGCCGCTTTTCAAGAGCCGGAAAACCCTCGTGTACCCCTCTTCCTCCGGAATCCAGTGAAACGCCGAAGCCGAATAGATCAGGTCATAGCTTCCTTCCTCCGCTTCATATTTCTGAAAGTCCGCCTGAATCACCGTAAAATTTGGGACGCCCTGAAATTTCTTGCGAACCAGGGCAACCAGTCGATTTCCCAGTTCCACTGCTGTTAGACTGCAACCCGTCGCCAGGATCGGGAGTGTCGCATGCCCCGTACCAATCCCGATTTCCAAAACCCGGCTGGAAGGCGCAATAGAATGATAGGCAAACAGATCTTGATAAAGCTCCGGCACATAGCCGGGACGCCATCGTTCAAAAGCCTCCGCCACCTGATTAAAGCATCCTGTCGGTCCGAAAGTTATTTTCATCTCATCCGCCTCCTGATATCGAAATCTTTCCATGCCACTATTCCGTTTTAGGGCATACCTTTCCAGCAGTATGGATTTATTCTTTGATTCTTGCTTTCCGTTCGGCGGAAAAACCAGGTATCTCATAGTCTCGTACCGGCAATTTATGAATGTGAAAAAAGGGTGCTGCAAAACATACGTTTTTGCAGTACCCCTCTGTTTTCACCAACTGTGCAGCCGTTTATTTTGCCACGGCATCCTTAAAGGATTTACCAGCTTTAAACACAGGCTGTTTGGAAGCGGGAATAGTAATGGCCTCCTTGGTGCGGGGATTACGGCCGGTTCTCTCACCACGCTCACGGATCTCAAAGGTGCCGAAGCCTACCAGCTGAACCTTGTCGCCAGCAGAAACCGCGTCAACCACAGCTTCCAGAACAGCAGAAACCGCTTTCTCAGCATCTTTCTTAGACAAACCGGTCTTCTCAGTAACAGCAGCAATCAGTTCCACTTTGTTCATTTCAATTGTACCTCCAGTATTTTTATATTTAAGCGGAGCTCCCTCCGCGCGGACACTATTTTGACGCTCCACGGACTTTTGCCTTAGCCTCCCGCCACAGTTCATCCAGCGTTTCCAGTCCCGCGTCGGACATATTGATCTTCCGCTCTGCGGCCAGATGTTCCACCTCCGCAAACCGGCGGATAAACTTGTCAGTCGCGCCTGTCAGCGCCTGCTCCGCATCGGTCTTCGTAAACCGGGAAACGTTTACTACGGAAAACAGCAAATCACCCAGTTCCTCTTCCACCGCGGCCGAGTTTTCTGAAGCTAACGCCTCTCGGAACTCCGCCATCTCGCTGTCCATAGCGTCCAAAGCTCCGGAGACCTCCGGCCAATCGAACCCCACCCGTCGGGCACGGTTCTGGACTTTGGCGGCCCGCATAAGGGCTGGCAGGGACCGCGGTGCTGCTTCCAGTAGTTCCCTCTGTGTCTTGTTGCCTTTGGTTTTTCGTTTAATGGCGTCCCAGTTCTGCAGCACCTGCCCGGAACTGTCCACTATTACTTCCCCGAATACATGGGGATGACGGATAATCAGCTTTTTGCAAATCCCGTCCACCACATCACCAAACTGGAAGGTCCCTTTTTCCTCCTCAATCTGGGAGTGGAACACTATCTGAAGCAAGACGTCCCCCAGCTCCTCCTGGAGCCCAGCTGTATCCTCCTGATTGATTGCCTCAATAACCTCATGAGTTTCTTCCAAAAAATCGGTACGAATACTCTGGTGAGTCTGTTCCCGATCCCAGGGGCAGCCCATGGGAGACCGGAGCAATGCCATAATCTGGAGCAGATCCTCCATTGTATAGCGGTCTTTCTTGTCAAAGGAAACAGCCATACTCGATGCCTCACAGACCAGCCGTACCGGGACGGTAATCTGCCGCCGGCCCGACTCAAGGATTTACAACATGCTTATATTACCCTATTTCTCCGACTTTTTCAAGCCATTTGTGCAATTTTTCCCCGCTGAAACACAGAAAACCGGTTTTGGGGGCCAATATTCCCTTGAAAGCCGGTCATTTTGCCAGTTTTCCCAGAATTTACCTCTCTAAAATTTTGTTCACGGCCTGAACCGCTTCCCAGCGGATTTTCTCTATATCCAAGCCTGGGAATTCGCCGTTCCGATACACTACCCTTCCATCCGCCATCGTCAGGGCTACCACGGATCCGTTAGCGGCATACAGGAGATTCGACAGGGCCGAATGGCATGGGGTCATCAGGGTGCGGCGGGTATCCAGTATTACCAAATCCGCCCGGAATCCTTCCCGGATATCCCCGCAATCCTCCCGCCCTTGGGACAGAGCGCCCTGCCGGGTAGCCATAAACAGGGTCTCCCCAGCGGGAAGCGCCAAAGGATCACGGGCTATTCCCTTAGCCAGAAGGGTAGCTGTACGCATCTCCTCGAACATATCCAGGGAATTATTGCTGGCCGCGGAATCGGTGCCAATCGCTACCGGGATACCCATCTTTCTCAGTTTGGGCACCGGGGCAATTCCGCTGGCCAGCTTCAGATTGCTCTTGGCGCAGTGGGCCACTGTCACCGGATGCGCCGCCAGAATCTCCATATCCGGCTGGGTAAGCCAGACACAATGTGCGGCGGTCACCGGGCGATCCAACACCCCGGATTCCTCCATCACGCGGGCCGGTGTTTTTCCGTGGCGGCCCACACACTCCAACTGTTCTTTTCTTGTCTCAGACAGATGCACCTGTAGCCGGGCATGATACCGGGCCGCAAAGTTCGCCGCATCGTAAAGAATATCCGGACGAGTGGTGTATTCCGAATGGGGGGCAACATCAATCAGGATCCGACCGTCTCCTGCCCCGTGGACAGTAGCGAACAGTTCCTCCATTTCCCGGCAGGCGGGCAGGTTGGAAAATTTCTGCCCCGGATCAAAACAACTGATGCCCCGGCCAATATTGGCCTTGATCCCGCACTCTAGAGCGGCACGGGCAACGCTGTCACAAAAGCAGTACATATCCGAAAAGGATGTCGTACCTGTGGAAAGCATTTCCGCCATTCCCAACAGGCTGCCCCAATATACCGCATCGGCGGTCAGCTTATCCTCAAAGGGGAAAATCCGGTCAAACAGCCAAGTATCCAGAGGCAAATCATCTCCATACCCCCGCATCAAGGTCATGGGGACATGGGTATGGCTGTTAACCAGCCCCGGCATCAAAACCCCATGAGTCCCATCAATCCGTTCTCCCCAGTCCCCCTGAGGCGCTTCGGTTCCCAAATACCGAATAAAGGCCCCTTGGGTCCCTACATATCGGCCGGGCAGGAGGGTACCGTCCGCCTGCACCACCGTAATCTTCTCAAACAGCATAAAGGATCGTCCTCCTCTTCCCTACAGCGCCGCGGCAATACCCCGCATTAAGCGGCAGAAGTTGTCCGCCGCCAAGGCGGCGTTCTGCGTGACCTCCTGGTCGCTAACCAAGGTACCGGGAACCATACCTGCCGCCAGATTGGTGATACAGGAGATTCCCAGCACCTCCAGCCCACATTGGGAAGCAGCGATAGCCTCCGCCACAGTGGACATTCCAACAGCGTCCCCGCCAAGCAGACGGATAGCCCGGATTTCCGCCGGCGTTTCGAACTGCGGGCCTGCCATAAAAAAGTAGGTTCCCTCCCGCAGAGGGATGCCCAGCCGGGCAGCGCAGTCCCTGGCGGTTTGGCGAAGGGCTGGGGAATAGGCATGGGTCATGTCGAAAAATCGCTGACCCAGCCGAGAATCTATCGCCCCGCGGCTAGGGCTTTCAGCGCACAGCTTGATATGGTCGGCAATCAGCATCAGATCTCCTACCTGAAAGCCTTCGTTAACCCCTCCCGCGGCATTGGTCAGCACCAGCTTTTTGACGCCCAGCAAATACATCACTCGTACATAGAAGGCTACCGTCTCCATATCGTAACCCTCATAATAATGGAACCGTCCGCTGAGTACCGCTGTCGGCCGGCCCTCCAGCTGTCCGATTTTCAGCAGCCCCGCATGGGATTCCACCGTGGAACGGGGAAAGCCTGGAATTTCCTCATAGGGCAGGGTTACAGCCTTTGTCATCTCATCAGCCAAACGGCCCAGGCCGGATCCCAGTACCATACAGATCTCCGGTAAAGGTTGCCCACCTTGTTCGGCCCTCTGCCGGATAAAATCTGCCGCCCTTTCGTACTGCTCAAACGGGATCACCATACACCCTCTCCTTTCAGGCATAAAAATAGGGGTTCAATTCCATGAACCCCTATTCAATAGTTTACACGAGTTTATGCGTCATTTTCCTTCTGATCGGGATCCTCCGCCTTTACTGTTTCCTCAGACAACTTGGATCCGCACTTTTTGCAAAACAGGGAATCATCGGTATTGATGGTGCCGCACACTTTACACCGTACCTGGTCGCTGTACTCCAGAACCTTACTGCGCAGGGTCTCCAGCTTAACGTACTGATCATCAATTTTAGCCATACATTCCTCAATCATGGCGGCAGAGTCCTGATTGGCCTTCCGGCTGTCATAAACCAGGCGTCCCAGCCCTTCCAAAGTAGAGGAGATTTCCCGTTCGGTGTCGGCCATTTCCATCTTCAGTTTGGTGACTTCCACAAACTCCGAGGTCTTTTTTCCCGCGGTCTCCGCCACGCATTTGGCTTTGTTTAAAACATCTTCAAATGTTCCCATGGTTTTATACTCCTCTCATCATTGGGTTTATTTCTATTATAGTCGGCTTCTCATCAGAAAGCAATGAAAAATCTATGAATTTCCAATGAAGATTGCCTGGCTTATTCGGAGGACACCGATCCCGGGAAGGCCCAGCCGCCCACTTCTCTATGGGTGTCTGTGCCTGTATATACCAGCCCTTTTTCCGAAGCCGGTACCACGGTTATTTTCAAGAATACCGGCCGCCTCCCAGAAACTCCCTCAGCATGGAATCTTCCGGCACCAGCTCCGGACCAATAGGTGTAAACCGGCGCAGGGCCGTTTTCAGCTGTTCAACCGTTTCCCTATCCGGGCAATCCTCCCCCGCCTGTTCCAGCAACGGCAACAGCTGAGGCCCCAGCACACATGGTTCATAGGCATGGGTGGTATCCAGAATGATATCGGCGGTGTCCACATACGGGAACATATATAGGTTTTCCCCTCGTACCACCTGAGGCCACATCTTCAGGGTGTCCGCTACAGGGCTGCCCCGGAACCGCTCGTCACGAAGCATTCGCCGCACCAGCCGGAGGCTCCTCCGGGCCAGCAACTTATCCGATCCGTCATATATGGGCGTGACGGTATTGATAAAAATTTTATACAGGCTGTCGGTAGACAGATGTTCCTCAAAAATCGGGTTTAAGGCGTGGATCCCCTCAAAAATCACCACCGAATCGCTGCCCATCACCAATTCCCGGGTGGTCTCCGCCGGACGTCCGGTCACAAAATCAAAAATGGGGAGCTGGGTACGTCCTGCATATACCAGATCCTGCATGCAACCCTGCAGTTTGCGCAGATCCAAGGCCTCCAGGGATTCATAGTCATAGCTGCCGTCCTCCAGCACCGGTGCCAGTTCCCGTCCACGGTAAAAATCATCGATGGATACGGTATGGGCATCCACGCCGATTTCCCGCAGGGCGTCCCGTAGCAGCAAGGCAGTAGTGGTTTTGCCCGAAGAGGTAGGACCACACAGCATGACGATCCGCCGTTTATTTAGATGTACTGCCAGGAAACGGGACAACCGGTTCACCTCATCGATATACCGCTGGTTTTCTTCCTCCGCGAAGGAAGCGGGATCGCGGTATGCCCGCCTGTTAATCTCTTCCAGCTGCAGACCGCGGCGCTGGTAAAAATTCTTCATCATGGTTTTACTCCTTTCTTCCGGGCAAATTCCAACCCAAGGGGATATCCGCGGATGATCCTATTCCGATTCTGGCCGCCCGTCTTTTACATCCAGAAACGCTTTCTGTATTGATACAGAACCACCGGTATACTGTTTTATAACTATACTATTATGCACAGTGCAGAGTATGGGAATCCGTCCCTGTTTATGCCTACATGCTTTGTTTTCAGAGTATCCTTTTCCCATTCCGCTGTCAACTGTTCTGAAAATAATTTGCGGATTGTTTACTATTGAGACAAACTTATGGGATACTTTACAGAACAGGGCTTTGAAAAGTTTCATAACAAATACAGGAAAGGGTATTCCTTTCCTGTAAAAAGTAAAATTTGTTATTTTTTAATTCTTACATAATATTTATGTTCATCTTCATATTTGATGTATCCGCCATTATGTAACATCACTTTGAGTGAAGCAAGATTGTCCTTATTTACACGTAAATATATTTCATCCTCGGGAATAATTGTTCTTGCTATTGCCAGTGCCAGTCCAAGCCCTTCTTTAGCAAATCCTTGTCCTCTAAATCTCTTTTCAATAAAATATCCTATGTGTCCCCCACCTGTTCGTAAAGATTCACAAAGATAATGCCGTATACGAAATTGTCCTACAATTTCATTATCATTCCACAAAAATAAAAATGTTTCCGGTACAAAACCATCAGGTAAATTTTCTCCTTTTGCGAATGCAATCATTTCCTTTAAGGCTTTATTTTCAAAATCTTCACGAGTGATGCCATTCCATTTGTTTGTTAAACCATTTTCGTCAATAGGCATATCACGGACAAATAAGAACTCTTTTTCAATATCCGTATAATTTATTTCTTTCAAATACAACATACCATTCACCTCATAAAATCCCAATTTATTCACTTTTATTATACATAATATTAGCATAAAATTATAATTTTTTCTATTATAATTATTGCTTTGGCAAAGTAAGTAAACTATCAGCACCGGTCAATAAAGAAGATGAACGAGCTTCTCTCGCTGTTGATAAATACGAATATCCTTGCACATACAAGAGAGCGAAATCCATAATTGCTTTCACTCAAAAAATTATGATATTTTCTTACATCTGCTTACATCGTTTCATATCATTATAGAAAATTCGGGTACTATTGAAGCACCAAACCATCTAAAGTTTGTGATTTCAAGCACAACAAAATACCAAAAAGTTAGCATTTAACAGTTCTCAGGGGTTAATTGTTTTTAATAACTCAAATTCAAATACTATTATTTACACGGACCTTTCTCCGACAGCGACAGCGCCCCTATTTTTCTATAAAGGCAATAAACTTCACCGGCTATGCAACAGCTCATCAATCACCAATTGGAAACGTCCTCATAAGCTGATAGAGGAAACCATTCCGCAAATAAATGAAAAGGAGTCTGTGCTTTGAACAACCAATATTATGGCATGAACTGCGGAGCCGTATATAGGGATAATACCGGGAATTGTCCCCGTTGCGCCGCTCCTGCTATGCCCCCGCAATCGGCAAGACGCCCCATGCCGGATATGCCCCCAGCCGTTCCCTATGATATGGTGCCCGCTATGGCTTATGTACCCCTGCAGTTTTATAACACCGTATATGATCCTATGGAAGGCTTCCGACAGGGAACCATTTTCCCGGAACTGAATAAACCGTGGCTGGCAGGAGGGAATAACTGTGGATAACGGAAAAATGATGCGCCGGAAAATCGAGGCTTACGATTTTTTCCATTTGGGAACTGGGCTTGTATATGGATACCCACCCATGGGATACCCAGGCTTTGCAACGCCGTCAGGAATATCAGCTGGAACGGGAACAACTGGTGGCGGAATACGAAGCCAAATGCGGTCCTTATATCATTAACAGTAATCAGGTCGCCGGTGATCAGTGGACATGGATCCATAACCCATGGCCCTGGGAATACAGCAAGGAGGGCTGAAACTATGTGGCAATATGAAAAAAAATTGCAATATCCCATCAAAATCGCCAATCCCAATCCCAAATACGCGCAAATGATTATCAGCCAATACGGCGGTCCTGATGGGGAGCTGGGCGCATCGCTGCGGTATCTCTCCCAGCGTTACAGCATGCCTTACGCCGAACTCAAAGGCCTTTTAACCGATATTGGCACAGAGGAATTGGCCCATTTGGAAATGATTTCCGCTATGGTCCATCAATTAACCCGCAATCTATCCGAAGACGAAATTAAAAAGTCCGGATTTGATACCTATTTTGTCGACCATACCGCCGGTGTTTATCCTATCGCGGCCTCCGGTGTCCCATGGACCGCTTCCTATATTGGCGTAAAAGGCGATGTGCTGGCGGATCTGCATGAAAATCTGTCCGCTGAGCAAAAAGCTAGGGTCACCTATGATAATCTGCTTCGGCTGATTGATGATCCTGATATCCGGGATCCCCTGAAATTCCTGCGGGAACGGGAAATTGTCCACTATCAGCGTTTCGGCGAACCATGCCAATCAGCCTGGAATGGACGGCGATTTCATATTTTCCACTTGATTTCCAATGTTTCCTCTGAGGCGTGGATGCTCTCGATCAAGCTGTCCACCACCGTGATTTTGTCGCTGATGGACAATTCCTCCCACCGCTCCATATAACCGGTAATCCCGTCCAAAGGCGCCTTTTTTTCTTCGTCCAGCCGGGCGATCTGCGCGTTCACTTCCCGCTTCTCCGCGTCCAGCGCGGAAATCCGGCTGTTGATGTAGGCCATGACCGTATCGCTGGCTGCCGCCACCTTGTCGAGAAGGGCGGATATTTCGCTGTCGAGCGCCTCCGCTTTGGCTTTCAGTTCCAGCTTCTTCAGGTTACAGCCTTCCTGATTTCGCCGGGATAACGTACCAAACTCCGCCAATTTCTTCTGCATTTCTTCTAGAACAATAGCGTCCACCACATCGGCATTCAGCGAACCGAAATGACAGCCACCGGCATTATACTTATTGTTGCAGAGATAATAGCGGTTATCCGCCTTGGTTTTGCAGTGATAGATCTTGGCGGTCAAAGCATACCCGCAATGGGCGCATTTGATTTTACCGGCCAGCCAGGTGGCTTTGGCTTTGACGGGTTTGGCAACACTCTGGTTATTCAGGCACTTGGAACGGCAGCGAATCCAGGTGTCCGCATCTACCAGCCCCTCATGGGGAGCCAGCACCAGCGTGTGCCCCTCCAGCGATACGGTTTTCCGTTTTTTCTCGCTGCCGGAATAGAGATATGCGCCGTTAATACCGATGAATTCCTCCGGTGGGTTGGCAATGTTGGTTCCCTGCGCCCTGAAAAAGTCGTACAGCTGATAGTCGGCCCGGACATACGCCGGATTGATGATGACATCGCGGAGACGGCTGCGGCCCCACAGCTTGCCGTCCCGCTTGGTTATGCCGTGCGCTTCAAGATACCGCATGATATCCCCAAAAGAAGTTTGCGGCTTGGCATACATTGCGAAAATCTGACGCACGATGCCCGCCTCTTCTTCGACCGGTTCATACATTTTGGTATGCACTCCGTCAACGGCGGTTTCTTTCAGCCGAAAGCCATAGGGCACCCGGCCGCCCATATAAAAGCCCCG
>CALWMQ010000059.1 GCA_944382025.1 uncultured Clostridia bacterium
GTACCCCTTAGCGATTAACAGAATCTGCGTGCGGCCGGTGCGGAACTTGATGTCCGCACCGGCTTTTTTGGCGACGGAGCAGAAAGGGCGCCGCAAATCCTCCGGCAGCCTCTCGGGAAACGGCCCAAGAGAGGCCTCCGGTACCCCATATCGGGAAATTTGGAAAACCCTCTTTATTTTCACGATGCAGTGTGTTAAAATATGACGTATGACATAAAGCACGTTTGGAGGGATACCTATGAATTCTAAAATCAAGGATGCCAATACGGACTTTCTGTTTGAGGCGATTCTCCAGTTGAAGAATATTGAGGAATGCTATCAGTTTTTCGAGGATCTATGTACCGTTTCAGAACTGAAAGCCATGTCCCAGAGGATCGCGGTAGCGAAAATGCTCAGCGACAAACGGGTGTACAGTGATATTGTGGCCGCTACAGGCGCTTCTACCGCCACCATCAGCCGGGTGAATCGTTCGCTGATATACGGATGTGACGCCTATGATATGGTGTTTTCCCGGATGGAAGAGGCCGGAAAGAAGAAAAAGTAGGATGGTTCCATGAACGGATATGAGGATTTTTCGGCGTTTTATGACCGACTGACCACCGATGTGGATTATCCGGCCCGGGCGGCGTACCTGTTGTCCCTGTTTGAGCGATATGGCACCGGCCCTTTGGACACCGTGCTGGATTTGGCGTGCGGATCGGGCAGTCTCAGTGTGGAATTGGCCCGCCGGGGGCTGGAAGTGGTCGGGGTGGACGGGTCGGCAGGCATGCTGGCCAAAGCAATGCAAAAAGCGGAAAACCTGTCCTGCCCTATTCTCTTTCTTGAGCAGGACATGAGGCAGCTGGATCTGTATGGGACCGTCAGCGGGGCGGTATGCGTACTGGACAGCCTGAATCATTTGTTGAAAACTCAGGATCTCCGGGAAGTTTTTGGCCGATTGCGGCTTTTTGTGGATCCGGGCGGGCTGCTGATATTTGATGTCAATACGCCGTATAAACACCGGCAGGTTTTAGGGGATAACGCGTTTGTGTTCGAAGAGGAGGAGTTCCTCTGTGTATGGCGCAACCGGCTGGTGAGCCGGACCTGTGAGGTGGAAATGCTGCTGGATTTTTTTGTGCCGGAAGGGGACGAAGGGACCTATCGGAGGCTGACAGATGTGGTGAGGGAACGGGCATATTCCGAGAATACCCTGCGTAAACTATTGTTGGAGACGGGATGGGAGACCCTGGCGGTGTACGAAGACCAGACCTGGACCCCGCCGTCAGCGGAGACCCAGCGGATGGTATTTGTCGCCCGGAATACCAGGAGCCTTGGGGAGGCGCTGGAGGGGATCTGAGAGGAACCTTTATAGCCAAAGGGCATATACTGGGAATAGGGCTTCACGCTTCCCGGCTGCCCTGTATGGGATGTTGAACAGAAAGGCATGAAATAGTAATGAGTAAAAAAGCACTCCGCTGCCTAACCACGGACGGTACGATTATGGCGATGGCCATTGATACTACGGAAATGGTGGCCCGTGCGGAACAGATCCATAAGACCAGTGCCGTTGTGACCGCCGCTCTGGGCCGGTTACTGACAGGGGCATCTATGATGGGGATCATGCTCAAGGGAAAGGAAGACTCGGTAACGCTGAAGCTGTGCGGGGACGGCCCTGCGGGGCAGCTGGTGGCCGTAGCCGACAGCCGGGGCAATGCCCGGGGATATGCCGCCAACCCGGTGGTAGAGATCCCGCTGAAGCCTAATGGCAAGCTGGATGTCAGCGGAGCTGTTGGGACCGAAGGCTTTCTGTATGTCCTGCGGGATACAGGAGGAAAGGAGCCGTATACAGGCTGTACCCCCATTGTCTCCGGGGAGATTGCGGAGGATATCACCAGCTATTACGCGGTCAGTGAACAGGTACCTACCGTGTGTGCGCTAGGGGTGCTGGTGAACCCGGATCTGACGGTGAGAGCGGCCGGAGGGCTGCTGATACAATTGCTGCCTTTTTGCCCGGAAAGCGTGATTGATCGGTTGGAGAAGAATGTTTCCCAACTGGAACCCATGACCGTTATGCTGGAAAAGGGTATGTCCCTGATGGAGATCATTCAGAAGGCTCTGGAAGGGTTTGAAATGGAGGTACTGGACGAATATGATCCGGAATACCGCTGTACATGTTCCCGGGAAAAGGTTCGGCAGGCATTCGCGGCAATGAGGCCTACGGAACTGCGGACGCTGCCGGATGAAAAGGGTCAGGTGGAGGTGACCTGCAGCTTCTGCGACAAGGTATACCGTTTTGCTGCGCCTGAAATAGAGGCCATGGCAGACCAGACAGAAAGAGCAATAAAAAGCAAATGAAAAAATTTGCATTTTCCAGTTGACAATCGGGCTTTGATGGTGTATTATATACAGCGTCGCGGGTGACGACGGCGCTCATGGAAGCATAGCTCAGCTGGTAGAGCACCTGCCTTACAAGCAGGGGGTCACAGGTTCGAGCCCTGTTGTTTCCACCATTTATTCAGGCACTTGGCCCGGTAGTTCAGCTGGTTAGAACGCTAGCCTGTCACGCTAGAGGTCGACGGTTCGAGCCCGTTCCGGGTCGCCAACTTGCCTCTGTAGCTCAGTCGGTAGAGCAGGGGACTGAAAATCCCCGTGTCGGTGGTTCGATTCCGCCCGGAGGCACCATTTTTATGCGGCTTTAGCTCATCTGGTAGAGCGCCACCTTGCCAAGGTGGAGGTAGCGAGTTCGAGCCTCGTAAGCCACTCCAATTGAAAAAGGCGTCCATGGCAGACGCCTTTTTCTATCCCTGGCGACATAGCCAAGTGGTAAGGCATGGGTCTGCAAAACCCTGATTCCCCAGTTCAAATCTGGGTGTCGCCTCCAGAAAAAACTCTTGTTCGAAAGAACAAGAGTTTTTTCAGTTATATTCGCCTTTCGGCGAGTTATATTGCTCCGCAGTGATATTTGGACTTTGTCCAAGTGATATTCGCTTCGCGAGTTTTAAGGGGCGAATATAATATCACTTTTGCGATAGCAAAAATATCACTATGCCGTAAGGCATAATATCACTCTGTGCAAAGCACAGAATATCACTAATATCTTGCACCTTTGCCGCTTTTATGCTATAATAAACCTAAGAGGTGATGTTTGCTTGAGTAATATTTCACTTATCGTTTCTAATTTTAAGATAGAATCCCAAATAAAAGAGAGCAATATCCGTTTTTACGATGTAAAACATTCCCCGTTTAAAGTGTATGGCGTATTTTATGAGTCGGGTAAATTCAGAAGGCTTCCTGAAAACATAGCTAAAACCGTGAGCACAGGTGTATATGG
>CALWMQ010000060.1 GCA_944382025.1 uncultured Clostridia bacterium
TGCCGGAGCAGCCGATGGTTTCCACCAGCGCTTCCTCCACGATGCCGTTTTTCACATTCAGAGTCAACTTACAGGTACCCTGCTGCGGTGCGCACCAGCCCACGCCGTGTGACAGGCCGGAGATGTCCGAAATCTGAGTAGACTGTACCCATTTTCCTTCCTCAGGAATAGGGGCCGGGCCATGATGAGGGCCCTTTTTGACGACACACATCTGTTCGACTTCATGGGAATAGTTCATATTTGTACTCCTTTCGGCTTTTGTTGCCTTTGCCTTAGGGGGGCAGCAAAAGACCTGCCCATCCCTTTGTGTACGCTATTTTTTATTATAACGGGATTCGCGTTGGAACGCAAGAGGAAGCCCAATTTCTTGACGGAAAATTCACAATCTCTTTTTTACAGAAGTTTGTCCATTATGGATAAAACCTATGGTCTGCCGGGAAAGCAGATATCTTACCGTAAGCGCCTTGCTCCCTCCACGGCATTTTCATAGCTTTCCTTATCGCTTTCAGCCGATATTGATTAACCATTTATTTTTCCTGTCCCCAGGTTACTTCCTTTTAGTCACTCCGATATGAGTCCCCTATTTTCGTTTCCCGCCTGCCTCTCCCGAAGCCCCGGAATTCCTATCCGCTTATTCCACGTTCTTCATCTTTCCTCTAAAAAACGAACCCCCGATACAGGCGCAGTCCTGTATCGGGGGAATCATAGCCTTATCCGCCGACCTGTATATCACAGGCCTTGGTCACTAAAGAGATTACTCGTTGATCTTCGTGACAACGCCGGAACCAACCGTACGGCCACCCTCACGGATAGCGAAACGGAGGCCTTCCTCAATAGCGATAGGAGTGATCAGTTCCACGTCCATTTCCACGTTATCGCCAGGCATGCACATCTCAGTGCCTTCCGGCAGGGTGATAACACCGGTTACGTCGGTGGTACGGAAATAGAACTGGGGACGGTAGTTGTTGAAGAAGGGGGTATGACGGCCACCTTCGTCCTTGGACAGGACATACACCTGGCCATGGAACTTGGTGTGAGGATGAATGGTGCCGGGTTTGCAGAGAACCTGGCCACGTTCGATCTCGTTTCTCTGGATACCACGCAGCAGAGCACCGATGTTGTCGCCGGCCTCAGCGTAATCCAGCAGTTTGCGGAACATCTCGATACCGGTAACAACCGTCTTCTTGCGCTCTTCGGTCAGACCGATGATCTCAACTTCATCAGACATATTCAGCTGGCCACGCTCCACACGGCCGGTAGCAACAGTACCACGGCCAGTGATGGTGAACACGTCTTCAACAGGCATCAGGCAGGGTTTGTCGGTGGTACGTTCCGGGCTGGGGATATACTCGTCGACAGCCTTCATCAGTTCCAGAATAGGAGCGTATTCAGGAGCGCTGGGATCGGTAGAGGTGCACTCCAGAGCAGCCAGAGCGGAACCCTTGATGATGGGGGTATCGTCGCCCGGGAACTCGTACTCGTTCAGCAGTTCGCGGATCTCCATCTCCACCAGTTCCAGCAGCTCAGGATCGTCCACCTGATCGCATTTGTTCATGAACACAACAATATAGGGCACGCCCACCTGACGGGAGAGCAGGATATGCTCACGGGTCTGGGGCATGGGGCCGTCAGCCGCGGACACAACCAGGATAGCGCCGTCCATCTGAGCGGCACCGGTGATCATGTTTTTCACATAGTCGGCATGGCCGGGGCAGTCAACGTGAGCGTAATGGCGATTCTCCGTCTGATACTCTACGTGGGCGGTATTGATTGTGATACCACGAGCGCGCTCCTCGGGAGCCTTATCGATGTTGGCGTAATCAACAAAATCGGCGTCACCCTTCAGGTTGAGCACCTTGGTAATCGCAGCGGTCAGGGTAGTCTTACCATGGTCAACGTGACCAATGGTACCGATGTTTACATGGGGCTTGTTTCTTTCAAACTTAGCCTTTGCCATTGTGGATTTCCTCCTTTTATAAACCTACAGAATTTTTTGAGTCCGCATGAGCCTATTTTAGCAAGTCCATGCGGGAATTTCAAGCCTTTTTCCAAATATTTCGGGAAGCTGTCCGGAATGGAGCGAAAACTCCGACTTTCCGTCAAAATCAGCCTTCCTTTTTGGTACGGCTGGAAATAATGGACTCCGCCACACTCTTGGGCACTTCCGCGTAATGAGACGGTTCCATGACATACTGGCCGCGTCCCTGGGTACGGGAGCGCAGGTCGGTAGCATATCCGAACATCTCGGACAGGGGCACCATGGCATGGATCTGCTGGGCACCGGCAACCGCCTCCATGCCCTGCATCAGACCACGGCGGGAGTTGATGTCGCCGATAACATCACCCATGTATTCCTCGGGGACAGTAACGACCACCTTCATGATGGGCTCCAGCAGCACCGGATCAGCCTTCTTCATAGCCTCTTTGAACGCCATGGAACCGGCGATCTTAAAGGCCATTTCAGAAGAGTCCACCTCGTGATACGAGCCATCGTACAGGGTGACCTTTACATCCACTACTGGATACCCGGCCAGCACACCGGACTGCATAGCGCCCTGAATACCGGCATCGACAGCGGGGATATATTCCTTGGGGATGACGCCGCCCACGATGGCGTTGATAAATTCATACCCTTTACCCGCCTCATTGGGCTCCAGCTTGATTTTGACATGGCCATACTGACCGCGGCCGCCGGACTGACGTGCGTATTTGTTGTCCACATCCGCCAGCTTCCGCACCGTCTCTTTGTACGCCACCTGAGGAGCGCCTACATTGGCCTCCACCTTGAATTCCCGGAGCAGACGGTCCACGATAATCTCCAGATGGAGCTCGCCCATACCAGCGATAATCGTCTGGCCGGTCTCCTCATCGGTATAGGTTTTGAAAGTAGGATCCTCCTCCGCCAGTTTGGCGAGAGCAATACCCATCTTCTCCTGACCGGCTTTAGTCTTGGGCTCGATGGCAACCCGAATAACCGGGTCCGGGAATTCCATGGATTCTAGAATAACCGGATTTTTCTCATCGCACAGGGTATCGCCGGTGGTGGTGTTCTTCAGACCCACAGCTGCGGCGATATCGCCGGCATAAACCGTCTCGATATCCTGCCGGTGGTTGGCGTGCATCTGCAGAATACGGCCCATCCGCTCGTCCTGATCCTTATTGGCGTTGTACACCGTGGTACCGGCATTAACCGTTCCGGAGTATACCCGGAAGAAGGCCAGCTTACCCACAAAGGGGTCGGTAGCGATCTTGAACGCCAGAGCCGCGAAAGGCTCGGTATCAGAAGAATGCCGCTGTACCTCTTCCCCGGTTTCCGGGTTAACGCCCTTGATGGAGGGAACGTCGGTCGGGGCAGGCATATAGTCTACAATAGCGTCCAGCAATTTCTGTACGCCCTTATTGCGGTAGGAAGTGCCGCAGGTGACCGGCACCATGGCGTTGGCCAGGGTGGCCTTCCGGATGCAGGATTTCACCTCATCGATGGTCAGCTCCTCACCGGCGAAATATTTCTCCAGGAGAGCGTCATCCTGCTCGGCCACATGCTCAATCATTTCCTCATGGTATTTCTGCGCCTGTTCCAGCATGTCCGCGGGGATGTCCTCGCAGCGGATATCCTTGCCCACGTCGTCATAGTACACATAGGCCTTCATTTCCACCAGGTCGATAATCCCTTTGAAAGTATCCTCAGCACCGATAGGCAGCTGGATCGGAACGGCATTACATTTCAGCCGGTCCTTCATCATCTGCACTACCCGGTAGAAATCGGCGCCCATGATGTCCATTTTGTTGACATAGGCCATACGGGGCACCTTGTATTCATCAGCCTGGCGCCATACAGTCTCAGACTGCGGCTCCACGCCGCCCTTGGCGCAGAAAACGGTGACCGAACCGTCCAGCACCCGCAGGGAACGCTGTACCTCGACGGTGAAGTCCACGTGGCCGGGGGTGTCGATAATATTGATGCGGTGCTCTTTCCAGAAGCAGGTAGTGGCGGCGGACGTAATGGTAATACCTCTCTCCTGTTCCTGAGCCATCCAGTCCATGGTAGCGGATCCGTCATGGGTTTCGCCCAGACGGTGGTTGATACCGGTATAGAACAGGATACGCTCGGTGGTGGTGGTTTTACCAGCGTCGATATGCGCCATAATACCAATATTTCTGGTACGCTCCAGCGATACTTGTCTTGCCATATAAGTCCTCCTATCTTTCCGTGTTAGGGCGCAAACGCCGTATTAAGCGGATTTTGACCCCTCACTATCAGCGCTTGCTCCCTTGGAATGGCAGGGCCTCATGCCCAAGAGGGCCATTATCGGCTTACCATCTGTAGTGAGCGAACGCCCGGTTGGCCTCAGCCATTTTATGCGTGTCGTCACGCTTCTTCGCGGCGCCGCCGTTACCGTTGATGGCATCCAGGATTTCTCCGGCAAGACGCTCTTTCATGGTGCGCTCGGAACGGGTGCGGGAATATGTGGTCAGCCAGCGCAGACCCAGGGTCTGACGCCGTTCAGGCCGCACTTCGATGGGAACCTGGTAAGTAGCGCCGCCGACACGGCGAGCCTTTACTTCCAGTTGGGGCATGATATTTTCCATAGCCTGCTCAAAGACCTCCAGGGGATCCTTTTCGGTCTTCTCACGGATAATATCAAACGCGCCGTAAACGATTTTCTGGGCGATACCCCGTTTGCCGTCATACATCACATTATTGATGAGTCTGGTCACCAGTTTGGAATTGTAAAGCGGGTCAGGCAAAACATCACGTTTTGCGATAGAACCTCTTCTCGGCACTTTACTTCCCTCCTTCACAGTTATGATATCATAGGTACTCGAAAGTGACATACTTCCGTCGGCCGACGCAGGTCCTTCCGCCATACATTCCCCATGAAGATAGAGAATCTATAGAAAAGTGTCTGCATCTCAACCGCTTGAACATGTCGGATTTCACGCAGTGAGATTCACTTTGATGAAATCAAATGATGGGTTCAGGCCGAAATTACTTCTTGGCAGCGCCGGCCTTCGGACGCTTGGCACCGTACTTGGAACGGGCCTGCATTCTCTTGGCAACGCCCTGGGCATCCAGGGTACCGCGCACGATGTGGTAACGCACACCAGGCAGGTCCTTCACACGGCCGCCGCGGATCAGCACAACGCTGTGCTCCTGCAGGTTGTGGCCTTCGCCGGGGATATAGGACGTAACCTCGATCCCGTTGGACAGACGCACACGGGCCACCTTCCGAAGAGCCGAGTTAGGCTTCTTAGGAGTAGAGGTCTTTACCGCTGTGCACACGCCGCGCTTCTGGGGAGAGTTCTGATCGATGGGAGTGCGTTTCTTGGAGTTCCACCCTTTGAGCAGGGCAGGAGCCTTGGCCTTCTTCTCGATTTCTTCTCTTCCTTTGCGTACGAGCTGGTTAAAAGTGGGCAATTCTTACACCTCCTGTATAGATTCTCTATCTTCAGGGAACCGATGGCATCCAGGCCGTACCGCTCCCGAAAGAACAAACTGGAAATGCGTGGGATATTTTCCCCGTTTACGCTGATTTTATGCGGGCGGCGCAGGCGCAGCCCACATCCAGGGAACAGGCACGTCCCAGTTCACGCATAGAAGGGACGTCCCGAACTGGAACCCCGGCTTCCCGGGCAGCTTCCCGGACGGGTTCTGTCACCATTCCGGCGGCATCCGCCGCAATATACACCTCGGCAGCCCTGCCGTCCCGGATGGCACGGATAGCCTGCTTAGCGCCGGAAACATAAGGCTTCTTCAGCTGAACGGGCATGGGCTTTCATCCTTTACTGGAGTTCCAGCGCCAGACACATAGCGTGCCTCTCTCAGGCGGGGGAAACGGCACAGCAAAAGGCGTCTTTCCCCTTGCTGTGCCTTCCCGGCTATATTGCTGCGTCACAATTGGTTATTCTATCACATGGATTCGTTATTTGTCAAGCCTGATTCCGCTGTAGAAGCCGCGGGAGCGGATCCGTTTTCCCCTATGGAACCGGTGGGTTCTTCCTCGTCCTCCAGCATACTGCGCAGGGTGACAATGTAGGGATCGGTTTCCGAGGCGTGGGTATTCACCACATCTACATCGGTATATACCTGCATACCGGTACCGGCGGGCACCAGCTTGCCGATGATGACGTTTTCCTTCAGGCCCAGCAGCGGGTCAGCCTTGCCCTTGATAGCCGCCTCGGTAAGCACCCGGGTGGTCTCCTGGAACGAGGCGGCGGACAGGAAGGAATCCGTGGCCAAAGAGGCCTTGGTAATACCCAGCAGAACCGGCGCGCAGGTAGCTTCCTTGAGATGGATCTCCCCGTTTTCGATCCGCTGGCGTACCCGATCGTTCTCGGCGTCGAATTCGGCCCGGTCGATCATGGAGCCGGACAGCAGGTAGGTATCGCCGGAATCTTCCACCCGTACCTTACGCATCATCTGGCGCACAATAACTTCCACGTGCTTATCATTGATATCCACGCCCTGCATCCGGTAGGTGCGCTGCACTTCCTGAATCAGGTAGTTCTGTACCGCCTCAGGGCCGCTGATCACCAGAATATCATGAGGATTGATGGAGCCTTCGGTCAGTCGGTCGCCCGCTTTGACGAAATCCCCTTCCTGGACACGCACACGGGAACCGAAAGGAATCACATAGCTTTTCTCGTCCACGTTGCCGTCCTCATTATGGGTCACATAGGCCATCCGCTTTTTCTTTTCCTCGCCGAACCGGACAACACCGTCGATTTCGGAGATAATGGCCAGATGTTTGGGCTTCCGGCCCTCGAACAGCTCCTCAACCCGGGGAAGACCCTGGGTGATATCCTCAGCGGAGGCGACACCGCCGGTGTGGAAGGTACGCATGGTCAGCTGGGTACCGGGTTCGCCGATGGACTGGGCGGCAATGATACCCACAGCCTCACCAACGGTTACGGGATCCACGGTAGCCAGGTTAGCGCCGTAGCACTTGGCACATACCCCGTGCTTGGCGGTGCAGGTCAGCACCGAACGGATCTTGATCCGCTGCACACCGTACTGGTTCACCAAAAGGTCAGCCTCTTTATCTCCCATCATGGTGTGGTGGCTTACCACCACTTCACCGGTCTTGGGATCGCAGAAATCTTCGGTCAGGTACCGGCCTACCAGACGTTCGGTCAGAGGCTCGATCATTTCCTTGCCGTCCTTGATATCGTACACCTCGATACCCTCGGTGGTGCCGCAGTCCTCTTCACGGATGATCACATCCTGGGCCACGTCTACCAGACGGCGGGTCAGGTAACCGGAGTCAGCGGTACGCAGGGCGGTATCGGCCAGGCCCTTCCGGGCGCCACGGGAGGAAATGAAGTATTCCAAAATGTTCAGGCCTTCCCGGTAGTTGGAACGGATAGGAACCTCAATGGTCCGTCCGGAGGTATTGGCGATCAGGCCGCGCATACCGGCCAGCTGACGGATCTGGGCGATAGA
>CALWMQ010000061.1 GCA_944382025.1 uncultured Clostridia bacterium
ATTTTCAAGGTCCCCTTCCCAGCTTTACCTCCAGCCTCTCAGCCCTTGATTTCACTGGGTTTTTGCCTCTCCTGAGCCCGGCCTCGCGGCCCCCTGTCTCAAGAGCGCTTTGCTAGTATACCAAACCACTCCCCCTTTGTCAAGCGTTTTTTTAATTTTTTCTTGAGAAATTCGCTTCTGCGGCAATTTTGTTTTTCCCTCGACAAAAGCTGACAATAGGTTCCACCAAAAGTGGAATCTTGCTGGGTATTTTCCCCATTACAGCCTTGACATCCGTACCGGCGCATATTTCCGCACCCAAAGTTTACACTAACATACACAGCACGTTTTTATTTCCTTTAAACAATTACTGTATATGAGGTGACCGTATGAATCCCATCACACTCAGCGGGGGCGGTATTCGCCATCCCGGTAAAGCTTTACAGATCCTCGCGATTATTCTTTTGAATATTCTGATCATCGCTATGCTGCCCGGTGATCGGGACGCGTCTCCCACCCTGTCCAAATTGGGTTCCAAGGGAGAAGAGGTGCGTCAGATCCAGACCAAACTGAAAAATTGGGGCTATTTCAATGACAAAATTGACGGTATATACGGCCCTAAAACCCGGGACGCCGTCATTTATTTCCAGAAAAAGAACGGCCTCACCGCTGACGGCATCGCCGGTCCCGCTACCCTGAAAGCCATGGGGATCTTTACCTCATCAGGGAGTTCCGGATCAGGTTCAGGGAATTCCACCAGCGATTACAATCTCCTTGCCCGGCTCATTTCCGCCGAGGCCCGTGGAGAGCCCTATTCCGGTCAGGTCGCTGTGGGAGCGGTTGTCCTCAACCGGATGGAACACCCTTCCTTTCCTGATACCATGTCCGGAGTGATTTATCAAAAAGGCGCTTTCTCCTGTCTGTATGACGGCCAATTCGACCAGCCCGTGGCGGAAAGCGCTTACCGTGCGGCTCAGGACGCCTTAAACGGATGGGATCCCTCCGGCGGGGCTATCTATTACTATAACCCTAAAACCGCCACAAATCAGTGGATTCGCAATCGTCCTATTATCGCCACTATCGGACGCCATGTGTTCTGTTCTTAGTCAAAGTCATGGCAGGCCCCTGTAGGCAGGCCATAGGCTTCCAGTACCTCTATAATATCCTCAATAGCCAGAAAATCCTGAGCTTCCATCCGGGTTTGAGCCTTCTGCCGTTCCTCTTCAGTGGCCCATGTCCCTTTTATATCCTCCTCTGTGTAGGCATTGTCCTGTAGAATTTTCTGAATCTTCAGCAAAGCCCGGGTGGCAGCCGTATCCGCCTGACGGAACAGTTCCTCATTCCAGTTAGCTGGATGGGACTGTACATATTGGACAAGCAGATCCTTGCACAGATTCATGGCATCACCTCCTTCATGATTTTGCCACTATATTGTAGCATATCCATCACCTTAATGCAACTAGATTGTAGCATAATTACTGGGGTGAGATGCCGATGTGCTTTCCTAGGCTCAGGGATCTGCGTGAAGATGCGGATAAAACGCAGGAAGAAATTTCCGCCATACTCAACTGCAAAAGAGAAGTCTATCGGCGTTACGAAGCAGGCGTCCACGAAATTCCGGTCTGGGCATTGATAAAGCTGGCGGAATACTATCAAACCAGCACTGATTATATATTAGGGCTAACTGATAAAAGGGCCCCATACGAGAAAACCCAGAGAGCATACATCCGAGGTGAGGTTTAATGGCTGTTTTAAGAAATCAATTTACCCTCCGGATCAATCCTATCGCAAACGCCAAAATTAAAAAAATCGCTCAGGCGGAGAATCGCTCTACTACTAATATGATTGAATGCTTAATTTTAGATAAAATTCGCAGATATGAAGCGGAGCATGGAGAAATCCTTCTGACCGACGAAGAGGTTTATCCAAAATCGTAAGGTTATGTTTCCGGTCGCTGCATATTCTTCTGAGGTGAGTTTCCGATGCGCTTTCCTAGACTCAGAAATCTGCGTGAGGACGCGGATAAAACACAGGAACAAATCGCCGCTGTACTGAACTGTAAAAGAGAAGTCTATCGGCGTTACGAAGCGGGAATTCACGAAATTCCGGTCTGGGCGTTGGTCAAGCTGGCGGAATACTATCAAACCAGCACCGATTATATACTGGGATTGACGGATATAAGGGCTCCATATGAGAAATAGGCAGTCATGAACGGTTGTCGATAGGATAGATTTCGGTTGAGGTGTTCAATAATGGCAGACAACAAAATTTCCACATCCATACGGATTGATCCTGTTATGTTGGCCAAAATCAAAAAATTGCCCGGGAACAGACTCGTTCCACCAATAATATGATTGAGTATCTGATTGTCCAGGAGGTCCGTCGATACGAGGCGGAATATGGGAAAATCCCTCTTTCCGATAAGGAGGTCTATACTGAATCGTAAATATCGGCCAGCTTTTCAGCTTCTCATATATTTAGTTAAGAATAAAAGTACAGGGGGCGCAGCGAATGCTGCGCCCCCTGTACTCCTAGGGAGTGCTTCCTGAGATGTTTCGCGTCTTGCGGCGACACGGCGGGGGCGCCGCCCTGGCGGCTGCCGGTTTTGACCGCGGCGCCAACCCCTGCTCGCTGTTTCCCGCACCGTGGGCGCTCGCAGGCGTTGCCTTTTGAAAAAGGCGGGCGAAAACTTCACTGATTGATTTTCTGTTAGGGATATCCGTCCCGCTTTATTCCGAACAATACGCCCTTCATTCCTCGCCGTTGTCAATCAGAATAGCGCAGTCCATAGGCGGAAGATGAAGTACCGCTCCTTCCATCCAGCCGCCTCCCAAATTCACTGTCCGGTTCGCCCACCGGCGGGGCAAAGACAGGGTGCGTTCTGTCCCACCCCTGTTCACCGCACAGAGTACCCCCGCGTCTTTTTCCGGATCCCATCGCTCAAACGCCAGAGCCTCCTGATTCCGTCCCGCCGGCTGAAAGCTTCCTTCTTTCAGCCCTAAGGCCACCTGCCGCAACTGCCCCAGCTTCCGATACCAAAGCAACAATTCCGGATCCTCCTGCCCCCAGGGATAACAGCCCCGGTTAAACGGATCACGATACCCTTCCATTCCAGCCTCATCCCCATAATACACGCAGGGCACCCCAGGCAGGCAATACTGCAGGGCGGCTGCCAGCCGCATCAGCCCCAGTCCCCGGTACCGCTGCTCCGCCGATAAGCGCTGTCCCGCCTGCCAGTTCCGTCCCCGTCCGTTAGCCGGTTCTCCTGCCAGGATCGTCAGCGCCCGCTCCGTATCATGGGTGCCGATATGGTTCATCAGCAGCCGCGCCACCTGAGGAGGATAATTTTCCACAATATCCTGGATCCGGTTGAAAAACTCCCCCGCGTCCCCGCCTGTGAGGAAGCCCAGTATGGCCTCCCGGAAAGGATAGTTCATGACGCTGTCCAGCTGACGCCCTAGCAGATACCTCCGCCGGTGCCCATAACTCTGCTTGTTGCTGGCGTCCTCCCAGACCTCCCCCAGCACAATCGCCTGAGGATCCGCTTGCTTAGCCGCCTGCCGCAGGGCCTCCAGAAATCTATCCGGCAGCTCGTCCGCTACATCCAGCCGCCATCCGGATGCCCCCTCCTCCAGCCATTTCGCCACAACCCCGTTTTCTCCCGTGATATACTGGAGAAACGCCGGGTTTAATTCATCCACTTCCGGCAGGGTAACAAACCCCCACCAGCCCGTATAGTCATCCGGCCAGCGCCGGAACCGGTACCAGGAGGCATAAGGGGACGCCAGGGACTGATAAGCCCCCTCAACCGGATACCTTTTTTCCTTATTAAAATAGATGCTGTCCGCGCCCGTATGGCTGAACACCCCATCCAGAATTACCCGGATCCCTAATCGGGCGGCGGTTTTCACCAGGGAACGAAAGTCCTCGTCTGTCCCTAAAAGAGGGTCGATATGGGTATAATCGGCTGTGTCGTACCGGTGATTGGAATGGGCTTCGAAAATAGGGTTAAGATACAGGCAGGTTACCCCCAGGTCCTTCAGCCGATCCAGACGGTTTTCAATTCCTTTCAGATCCCCTTGGAAATAATCGTTATTTCGTATCTTCCCCTGGCTGTCAGGCCGCCATTCCGGCTGTCCGCCCCAGTCCTCCCGCAGAATCCGGTCCTCCGGCACTGCCGCCTTGGGTTCCCCGGACCGGGCAAAACGGTCCGGGAATATCTGGTACATCACTCCCCCGGCCAGCCAGTCCGGCGTGGAAAATCCCTTTTCATAACAGGTCAGCTGCCACCGCGCGCCATCCCGCTCGCTGAGAACCCCTGTTCCATCCGGCTGCCGCAGGATGTACCGGCGGCCCTGGCAGGTGTCCACCGCAAACCCGTACCAGTACAGTCCCGGTACCGGCGGCGTATACCGGCAGTCCCACCATTCATAGTCCTCTCCGTCCATACCCGCCCAGAACATACCATCCGCCTCTCCAAGCCCCTCGTCCGCCTGCCGCAGCAAAAAAGCGGCATGGCAGCCCAGCCACCGGGGCAGCCGGATCCGGAATAATACCGGCGTTCCTTCCTCGACCGCCCCAAAAGGGCTCCGGTAAGCGGTTTGGCGAGAATCAAATATGGCTGACTGCATCCTGTTCATCCTTTCGGCGTCAATGCCTTTATTATGGCACGCTTTTTCTCAATGCACAAGAGGGTTTCTTTGCCGAATTTTGGTATTCCTATCGGTTTTCTATGGATAATGAGTTGAGATTTTTCGCCGGTTGTTGTATACTGGACAATATAGCTTGGGTTCTGTACGGGAAAGGCGGGATATCCCATGAAAATTTCCACGAAAGGCCGCTACGGCCTGCGAATGATGACGGATCTGGCGGTGTATTATGACCAGGGCCTGGTCCCCTTGAAAGAAATCGCGGCCCGGCAGGAAATATCCGAAAAATACCTGGAACAAATCATGATGCAGCTGAACCGCTCCGGCCTGGTCCGCAGCGTCCGGGGGGCGCAGGGCGGCTATTCCCTGTCCCGGCCTCCCAAGGAAATTACCGTGGGGATGGTACTGCGGGTCATGGAGGGATCCCTGGCGCCCGTGGACTGCGCGGACGGACCAGACGGCTGCTCCCGGGCCCATGCCTGTGTTACCTTCGATGTGTGGAAACGCCTCAAAGAAGCCATTGAGCAGGTGGTGGATACCACCACCCTGGAGGATCTGGCCATGGAATACCGCCGCAAAAATCCTCCCGATTATTCCATTTGAAATGTCCTCCCGAAACACCGCCCCCGCTCTCCCCAAGGCAACTCCATACCCTTGCCTCTGTTTCCGAAAGGTGTGATCCATCTTGCTCATCCTCTGTGTCTGTACCGGAAATACCTGCCGGAGCCCCATGGCCGCGGCGCTTTTAAGGGAAGCCCTTGACAAACAGGGCCGGAGCGATATACTGGTAGAAAGCGCCGGTTTGGCCGCCGCGGACGGGCTGCCTGCCTCCCCCTATGCCATCGACGCTCTCGCGGAGCATGGCTTGGATATCTCCGGCCACCATTCCCGCCCGCTGACCCCGGAACTGGCTGGGCAGGCATCTATGCTGGTGGCCATGACCCCCGATCATGCCGCTGTCCTGGCCGCCCGCTTCGGTATCCCTCCGGGAAAAATTCTGGTACCGGATCCCCCTGTGCCTGACCCCTACGGCGGCAGCCTGGATGTCTACCGCCTGACCAGGGATCAGCTGATAACCGCCATGGAGGCTGCTGCCCGTCAAGTTGAAAACGCTGTATAAAAGAAAGGAACCACTATGGATACCCACAGTACAAAGCCCCCTTTGTCCGGGCGTAAACGAGGCGAACCGTCCCTGCCTGCCGGAATCGTAATCACCGATATGCACGCCGATCATCTGGATTCCCTGGCCGATCTGGAAAGCATGGCCTTTTCTACCCCCTGGAGCTATGACGCTTTAGCGGAAGAACTCCAAAACCCTCTGGCTGTATTCCTGGTCGCCGAGGATGTGGACGCGGAAAGCGCTGTCGACTATCTGGGCATGCACCATATCCTGGACGAGGGGTTCATTACCAATATTGTCGTCCATCCCGCCTACCGCCGGCAGGGGCTTGCCCGCGCCCTCATCCGGGAGGCGATGAACTATGCGGAAGCCCATGACATGTCCCGGATCACCCTGGAGGTTCGCCCGTCCAATGAACCGGCTGTTTCCCTCTACGAAAGTATGGGCTTCAAGCAGGACGGTATCCGTCCCGGCTTCTATGATTCCCCCAAAGAGGATGCCGCTATCTACAGCTTTTATTTTTAGGAGCGTGTCTATGAGCGACATTTTAAGCGTAGACGATGTTTTTAACATGCTGGATCAGCAAGGTCAAGCAGATTGCATGGGACGGCTTTTACACGGACAGAAGCCGTCCCGCGCCCTTTATCCGGTATCCCGACCTGCCGGATAAAAATCTGGTGCGGTTTCTGTCCGAAGCCTCTCCCCGTCCCGCCACAGCCTTGGAACTGGGCTGCGGAGAGGGGCGCAACGCCCTGTATATGGCTGCCCAAGGCCTCCAGGTAACGGCAGTGGATCTGTGTCCGGGATTGCGGTGGGCAACGCCGCCGCGGCCGCCCGGAAGCGGGGCCTCACGGTGGATTTCCGCTGTGGCAGCGTACTGGATGCAGCGTTTATGGAAGGACCCCCGGTGGACTTTGTCTACGACAGCGGACTGTTCCACCACCTGGCGCCCCACCGCCGTCTCACCTATCTTCAGTTGTTGGATCACCGGCTGAAACCCGGAGCCTATTTTGGTCTTACCTGCTTCGCCTGGGGCACAGGGGCGGCCTTTACCAGGGAAAAGTTGGTACACCTGTTCCGCCCCTGTTTCGACATTCTGGAAATTGAAAAATACAGGGAAGGGGTTGCCGGTACCCTGCCGGACAGCGGGTTTCTTTGGGCCTGCCTGTTCCGGAAACGGTAGGTGCCCTCTGATCCCCACCCTACGGAGATGTAACGCACCCAGTGGCGGACGCCGATCTGTCTATATCACGGTCTTCCCTGCCCCCGGTATGCAGCGCTGCGCACCCATCCGTGAGTCGTGGCGGAGAGTGCTGCATCCGGGTTACCTCCCAACCGAAAGGACGATCCCCTATGAATATATTGGCTCTGGAATCCTCCTGCGATGAAACCGCTGCCGCTGTTGTGACGGATGGCCG
>CALWMQ010000062.1 GCA_944382025.1 uncultured Clostridia bacterium
AAAAACCCGGCTAACGCCTACAAGGACCAGCACGGGGACAAAATCAAGTTGGTGGAAGGCCTGTTTGAAGAAGAAGAATATGCCCTGGCTGTTGAAAAAGGCAATAAGGAACTGTTGGATGCGCTGAATAAGGCTTTGGATGAGCTTAAAGCAGACGGCACGTTTGATACCATTGTGGAAAAGTACATTCCCAGCAAATAAACGCCTTGCCTGAAAAAAGCCGGCCTGAGAAACGGCCGGCTTTTTTATCGGACAGGAGACTTTAGAAAACAAAGGAGGAACGGCCTTGGATGGTTTGATCAACTGGTTTGAAAATCTGGCAGGGTCTTTCGCCGACGCGGTTTATATGACCCTGATCAATAATGATCAGTACAACCTGTTACTGCAGGGATTGGTCAAGTCATTGACCTTGACCTTTTTTGCCGCCCTTATCGGTATTGCCCTGGGGTTGTTGCTGGCCATCGCTAAGCTGCAGGATGTCAATAACCTTACGGGTAACCCGTTTGTTGTCTGGCTGCGCAAAATGGTGACTGGTTTTGCCAATGGCTACATATCGGTGATCCGCGGTACGCCGGCGGTGGTACAGATGCTGGTGATCTACTTCATCCTGTACCTCAGGATACTGAATAATATTCCTTTGTTTGCGGGAATGTCTGATGTGGCCATTGCCTCAATCGCTTTCGGCATCAATTCCAGCGCCTATGTCGCTGAGGTAATCCGGGCGGGAATTATGGCGGTGGATAAAGGGCAGACGGAAGCGGGACGGTCTCTTGGCCTTTCCGGACGGCAGACGATGCAGTATATTGTGATTCCTCAGGCGGTCAAAAATGTGCTGCCAGCACTGGGAAATGAATTTATCGTACTGCTCAAGGAAACCTCCGTGGCCGGTTATATCGGGATCGCGGACCTGACCAAGGCCGCTCAGTCGATTGGCAGCGTTACATACAATTATATTGTACCGCTGTTGTGCGCCGCTTATGTTTATTTCCTGATGACCACTGTCCTGTCTACCGGGATGGGTATGCTGGAAAGGAGGCTGCGTAAGAGTGATTGAGGTACAGAACCTGCACAAATACTTTGGGGAACTGGAAGTCCTAAAAGGAATTGATGTCCATATCAGCAAGGGCGAATGTGTCTGTGTGATCGGCCCGTCCGGCGGCGGTAAATCCACCTTCCTGCGCTGCATCAATCTGCTGGAAATGCCTACCAAAGGAGATATCATTATTGAGGGGATTTCGGTCATGCAGAATCTCCGGCAGATTGATAAGCTCCGCCAGAAGGTCGGAATGGTGTTTCAGCAGTTCAACCTGTTTCCTCATATGACGGTGTTGCGCAATATCACTTTGGCCCCTACAAAGCTGAAAAAGATGCCCCAAGCGGAAGCGAACGAACTGGCAATGGAACTGCTGAACAAGGTTGGATTGGCGGATAAGGCGCAGGAATATCCTACCCGCCTGTCTGGGGGACAGAAACAGCGCGTGGCCATCGCACGGGCTATGGCTATGGACCCGGATGTGCTGCTGTTTGACGAACCCACTTCCGCCCTTGATCCGGAAATGGTAGGCGAGGTGCTGGAGGTTATGAAGCAACTGGCCAAAAATAACGCCACCATGGTGGTTGTCACCCATGAAATGGGATTTGCCCGGGAGGTGGGAGACAAGATCATCTTTATTGACGGCGGTATCATTACTGAGCAGGGCACGCCGGCAGAGATTTTCGGCCATCCGCAGCATGCCAGGACCCGGGAATTCTTGTCAAAAGTATTGTAAAGGAGGCGGACCATGAAAACCACATTGATGATCTATATTCTCATGGGATTTTTGTTTCTGGTCCCGCTGATCGGTTTCAATATCCGGAAAATCTGGGTGAAAAAAACGCCTGATCCTATCCGGTTCAATTTATCCCGGTTTATTGTCATTCTGTTGCTGTGCGCGCTGATCGTGGCGTTCTTGATAGTGGCTTATCAGCAGACCATGAAGAATCGTCCGGAAATCGCCGCTGAGAAACTGGCCATCGAACATGGAGATGTCTTAATGGGCCAACAGGACTGGGAGGACTTCAAAGCCTTTGTGAAAGAAAACGGTACCGAAAATGTGGCGGCCGTTCTGGATGAGATGGAGCCGCTGCAGTCCGTGGATGGGCTGACGTCCATCTCTCTGCAGATCAGTAAGTGGTGTACGCCGAAATACTGGAAAGAGGATGAAAACTTTGAACAGGTGGAAATCCTTTCAGATGAAAACCCGGTATACATGATGTATATGATGCAGATTGGCGGCGAAGATGTATACTATGCTTTCCGCATGGTGGAAACCGAGGATGGGTGGAAATACGACTGGTTCGGAGAGGCGAATGAAGGCCAGAGGAAAAAAATCGAGATGCCTTCCCGGAAAAACGGAAAGTGGTATACACTGGAGCCGTGATCGGTATCCCATGGCAGGATATCGCTCAAAAGAGAGTAAACCAATGGGTAACAGATAGGATAGAAGGATCCGTCTGTGTTGTTTACCGTCTTCCAATCGGCTAAGCGGTCTGTAGTGGCTGTTTTCTCAAAAACAGCGTCTGTTTCCGCGCTCAATCACTAAAAAGAAAAAATAGTTTAGTAAACTCCCAGCAATAGTTACTGAAAAGCGGAGAATTCGCAGTATAATAGAGGAGTAGAGGTGGTCTAAGGCCGCCTATAAACCAAGCATGTCGAAAGGATGGAGCTTGCTATGAAATTGGGCGTATTAACTGTTCCTCTGAAGGAATGGCCGGCTGAAAAAGTTTTTGAGTACCTGCATTCCCTGGGGGTGCAGACAGTGGAATTGGGAACCGGCGGGTTCACTAACCACAATCATCTGATTCCGGATGTATATCTGGCGGATGACAAGAAAATCGCGGAATACAAGGAATTGCTGAAAAAGTATGACATTGAAATCAGCGCCCTGTCCTGCCATGGAAATCCTGTACACCCAAACGAGGAAAAAGCCAAGGCGGATCATGAGGTTTTTGTAAAGACCTGTCAGCTGGCCCAAAAGCTTGGGGTGGAAACCATCGTGACATTTTCCGGCTGTCCCGGCGACTGTCCGGAATCCAAACGCCCTAACTGGGTCACTTGCCCTTGGCCTAATGATTTCCATGAAGTTCTGGAATGGCAGTGGAACGAAGTCTTGATTCCCTATTGGAAGAAGGCCGTTGAGATTGCCAAATCATATGGCGTCAAACGGATTGCGCTGGAAATGCATCCTGGTTTCTGCGTGTACAACCCTGCTACCCTTCTGCGCCTGAGAGAAGCTGTAGGGGATATCATTGGCGCGAATTTTGACCCCAGCCATCTGTTTTGGCAAGGGGTAGATCCCTGCGCTGCTCTGCGTGCCCTGAAAGGCGCGGTGTACCATTTCCATGCCAAAGATACCCGCCTGGATCCCTATAACAAGGCTGTCAACGGTGTGCTGGATAACGGCAGCTATGCCAATATTCCTCAGCGGAGCTGGGTGTTCCGTACGGTGGGATATGGCTCCAATGCCGCTGTCTGGAAGGATATCATGTCTACCCTGCAAATGATCGGCTATGATGGCTCGGTCAGCATCGAGCATGAAGACGGGCTGATGTCGGCCAAGGAAGGGCTGGAAAAAGCCATCGCCTTTTTGAAAATTGTGATGATTACGGAAACTCCTGCGAATATGTGGTGGGTTTGATACCAATGAGGGGTTGATTTCTTTGGCTACACAAAAGCAGTATAAAGCAGCCCTGGTAGGCTACGGCGGCATGGGCCGCTGGCATAAACAGGGCATCTGTAAAACCGACAGAGTCAGTATTGACGGAGTATATGACATTAACCCGGAGCGTATGGATCTAGCGGTGCAAAGTGGCATTCATACAGCGTACCCCTCTTATGAGGCGTTGCTGGCCGATCCGACCGTGGATATTGTCATTGTGGCTACCCCAAATAATTTCCATAAACCTCAGGTTTGCCAGGCCTTGGAGGCCGGAAAAGCGGTTATCTGTGAAAAGCCGGTGGCTATGTCCAGCCAGGAGCTGGAGGAAATGATGGCTGTTGCGGAGAAAACCGGCAGTTTGTTTACCATCCATCAGAACCGCCGGGCTGACGCGGATTTCTGCGCGATGAAGGAAACCGTTGAATCTGGATTGCTGGGGAAAGTCTTTGAAATCGAATCCAGGGTCACCGGTTCCCGGGGAATCCCGCAAGGCTGGCGCCAATACGCGATAGCGGGCGGCGGGATGATGCTGGACTGGGGTGTGCACCTGATTGATCAGCTGCTGGTACTGATGTCCGGTCATAAGGTAACATCGATTAACTGCCAGATGTATCATGTGGCATATGAGGAATGTGATGACGGCTTCAGGCTGAATATGAATTTTGATACGGGCCTGATGACCACCATTGAGGTGGGAACCAGTCATTACATTCAGGCAAACCGCTGGTATGTATGCGGTGACCGGGGATCTCTGGTTATACCGGACTGGAGCTGCAATGGCCGGATTGTCCGTGCCGCCGAGCATCAGGTCACATGGGAAGAAGAGATTATCCAGACCAAGGCAGGCCCCACGAAAACGATGGCGCCCCGGGCAAAAGATACTATCGAAGAAATCACCCTGGACCCGGATAAATATTTTTCCGATTACGATATTTTCTATCGGAATATTGCCGATGTGTTGGACGGGAATGGGGAACTCCGGGTAAAACCCTGGGAAGCTATGCGGAGTATGAAGGTGATGGAAGCAGCATTTGCTTCTGACCGGTCAAGCCAGACCATACTGTGTGACATCTGATGGGGCTCTGGTACCTTTGGGGGAACGGATGCTGGATACCCTGTATATGTTTCACCGCGGGTAACATACAAGAACCATCTAACAACATTCCCGGCTTTAAACGGGGAGTGAATAGCCGCCAGCATAGCCGGTGGCTTTACAGAAAACGCCTGTAAGGCTCTGTTTCTAGCAGCGCCTTCAGGCGTTTTTTGCTCCTTGAACCCGCGGAGGACTGCTACTTGTTGTCCCTAAACGGATCTGCGCATTTCTTAAGCGTCAATTAGATAACAATTAAGTGGCAGGCAAATGAAGCCCAAAAGAATTACGGACCCATTTACGGGTGGCGAGAAAAAGAAGGTATAATTTCCCCAAAAGAGTGAACCAAAAAAGAATGCAGTCAGCAAATTTTTGCGGCGTCACTTTAGGGGGAGCTGTAAAATGCCCTTTTATGGCTTATTCAAGTCCCCGGTTCAGCCGGAGTATATGATGGATGAAAGGGCTGTTGTTATGGCCTGAACTTTAAGACCGCCTTGCTTTGTCTGAGATCTTTTGTACAAAAGGCATTTGCCGACCGAATATCGTAAAAATGCGCCGTTTTTAAAACTGGGCGGCTTTATCCATGGCTTTTCCGAAAGGAAGCGGAGATAATATGACGGCACAGACGGGACACCCGGAACAAGAGGTTAAGAATATAGGATTGGATTTATCGGGACTGCCAGTATTTCCGATCCAGGCTGCGGTATTGGATGGCTTCCGCTACCTGAGGGGCATCAATGACATCGGTATGTTCCAGATCAGCGATGGTGCGGGAAACCTTCAGGAGCCGGTCATAGGCCCGGGCGGACAGCCCCATATGCTCAAAGGCGTTTTTAAGCAGGGATTGGGCGGCCTTGGTAAGGGGGCAGAGTTCCTTGAGCCGGTTAGGCGGAATTTGGGAATTGCTGAGGATACCGGTACCGGCGAACCGCTGTGTCTGGATATTTCTGGCGGCATTGACACGCTTTCTGATCTCCGCGGAGCTTTCCCCGGGGGAGCTGGAAGTTAATTGTTCAAATTCTACGGGAGGAACCTCAACATGGAGATCGATCCTGTCCAGCAGGGGGCCGGAGACCCGGGCCATATATTTTTGTGCCGCGGCGGGGGAACAGGTACAGCTTCTGGTAGGATGGCCGAAATACCCGCAGGGGCAGGGGTTCATGGCGGCGATCAGCATGAAGGAGCAGGGGTAGGAAAGGGAGGCGCTGACCCGGGAGATAGTGACCCGATGATCCTCCAGAGGCTGGCGCAGGCATTCCATGGCGGGGCGGGAAAATTCAGGCAGTTCATCCAGGAACAGTACCCCATTGTGGGCTAAGGAGACCTCGCCGGGCTTAGGGGTGCTGCCGCCGCCAGCCAATCCGGGAGCGGAAATGTTGTGGTGAGGGGCGCGGAAAGGCCGGGATTGGAGCAGTCCGACCCCTCCGGGAAGGGTACCGGCGATGGAATGAATTTTAGTTGTTTCCAGGGCTTCCTGACGGGTCAGGTCAGGAAGGATGGAGGGCAGGCGCTTGGCCAGCATGCTTTTCCCGGAGCCGGGAGGCCCGATCAGCAGTACATTATGGGAACCGGCGGCAGCGATTTCCAAAGCCCTGCGTGCGCCGGCCTGACCCATGACGTCAGCAAAATCCGGGACATCCATCGCCGATCGGGGGTCAAACGCTCGTGGCTCCACCGGTTTTAGAGGGGCTGTATTATCCAGGTGCTTTAACAATTCCTGAACGTGGGCGACAGGATAGACAGAGATTCCATCCACGACCGCGCCTTCGGCGGCGTTATCGGCGGGGATGAAGGCCTGCGCCATCCCGTTCTCACGGGCGGCGATGACCATGGGCAATACGCCATGGATGGGCCGGAGTTCCCCGGTCAGGGATAGTTCACCTATAAAAGCGCAGGTATCGGTAGAAACTTTCAGCTGTCCGCTGGCCTTCAGCAGCGCCATAAAAAGAGGCAGGTCATAAACCGAGCCTTCTTTTCGGACGTCCGCCGGCGCCAGATTGACGGTAATACGGCTGACAGGATATGTAAAACCGTTGTTTTTCATGGCGGCCCGGACCCGGTCACGGGATTCCTTTACCGCGGCGCCTGGCAGGCCGACAACATCAAATCCAGGCAGTCCCTGGGACAGGTCCGCCTCTACGTCCACCATAAAGCCGTCAACCCCTAATAAACCCATGCTTTTCAGTCGGGCAAACATAGTCCTACCTCCTAAGGCCAGCAAAATTCCGTAGTTTGTTGAATGCGCATACCTATAACCCTTATATAGGTGGGATAAGCTTTTGGGAAAGGCACATAGGATTCCGGTGCAGGCAGAACCCCTTATCCTGTCAGGACAGATGATGATCTTCCTGGTGTCCGGAGCAGTTTTTGGCGTGAGGACAGCCAATACAGGAGGCTCCGCAGCTGGACTTCCCTTTTCGTTTCCGAACAATGGGCACAGCAATTGCGATGGCCAATACCAAGACAGCCAGGATGAGGATAATAATATCGGCAGGGGTCATACTGATTCTCCTTGAATGGTTGTCATCATGATGGCTCTGTGAACGATTTCCTGGCAACAGAGGGTTCCAGGGGCCGGGAAAGGATGCGGAGCCAGGAAGAAAGTCAGAGCACCGTCCAAAGTATACCAGCTTTTCTAAGGAAATACAACAGGAACAGAGGAAAGGTTATGGCCGAAAAACCCAGGAAAATCCGTGGAGAGGACATTGACGAAAAAATAACAATATGATATACTAACTTTGTCTGCAAATTGACTGAAAATCCGGTCTGCACAAGGAAAACAGCCCGTTGGTCCAACGGGGGAAATCATAGTACGAAAGGGTGTCAAGTATGGATCTGATGGTGTGTGTAGGCAGTTCCTGCCATCTGCAGCATTCCAGGGAATTGATCGACCGTCTGAAAGCGCTGATACTGGAAAATAATCTGGAGGACAAAGTGGAATTGAAAGGCTCCTTCTGCATGGGCCAGTGCGCTGAACAGGGGGTTTGTGTCCGTTTTGACGATCAGGTATATTCCCTGACCATGGATACGGTGGACGGCTTTTTCCAGGATAAGGTGGTTGCCAAGGCCAAGAGCTGAGGCCACTCTCATTTCTTCGAAAGGCGGTTGATGACAAGTGGGTTATATCAGTGTAAAAAAAGCCAATTGTAAAAACTGCTATAAATGTCTGAAATTCTGTGATGTGAAATCCATCAGCTACATAGATGACCGGGTAGAGGTGATTGCCGACCAGTGCATTCTGTGTGGGCACTGCGTAAACGTATGTCCCCAGAAGGCCAAAACGGTGGTCAATCCTACCGTTGGGGTGCTGGAATCCCTTCACGATCCCCAGGTTAAGGTCATCGCCAGCCTGGCTCCCTCTTATGTGGGAGTCTATGGGCTGCAGAATCGCCGCCGTCTGATCGCGGCGCTGCTGAAACTGGGCTTTGACGGTGTGGAGGAAACCTCCGTGGGGGCAAATGAGGTGACCCATCAATATCGCCTCCTGATGGACCGGGGGGAAATGCCTTGTATCCTGACCACCTGCTGCCCTACCGTCAATACCCTGATTACCAAGTATTATCCGGAACTGGTTCCCTATATGGCGCCGGTTGTGTCTCCGGTGCTGGCTCACGGGCGGATGATTAAGGAACGGATGGGAGCGGATGCCCGGGTAGTGTTTATAGGCCCCTGCCTGTCCAAAATCCGGGAAATTCATGAACATCCCGAATCTGCCGATGCCGCGATTTCCTTCCGCCGCCTGGATAAGATGCTGGCGGATCATGGGATCCGGCTGGAGGATATGGATGAGGAGGAAGTACCGGTTTCCCCTTATTCCCGGGTCTACCCCATCCCGGAAGGTATTCTTCGGGACGTGGCTCACCAGCAAGGGGAAGAGGCTCATCAAATCCAGGACGAGCATGGGTATAATGGGTATACCTTTATGAGTGTGTGCGGCGTACAGAATGTGATGCAGCTGCTGGACGAACTGAAAAAGGGGCATCGTGAGAAAATTTTCGTGGAGTTGAACGCCTGTGAGGGCGGGTGTGTCAACGGCCCTCTGATCCCGGAGGGACGCCGGGGCGCCTACCGAGGCCAGCTGGAGGTTCAGTCCTATGTACGGGAGCCTCTGCGCCCGGAAAAGGCCGCCTGTCCCGATTTATCCCTGGAATTTCAGGCGCAGCCGTTAGACAAGGATATCCCGGACGAGAAAACGATCCGGAAAATCCTGGCTGAAATCGGTAAGCCTACCCCGGATAAGGATCTCAACTGTGGATCCTGCGGCTATCCCACCTGCCGGGACAAGGCGATTGCCGTATATCAGAAAAAGGCAGAGCTGTATATGTGTCTGCCGTATATCAAC
>CALWMQ010000063.1 GCA_944382025.1 uncultured Clostridia bacterium
GGTATTAAAGGACAAAGGTTGGGTATGGTATAAGGACACCGGCCCGCTGACTTTTGACCAAGGGCGCCTGGTGCTTTATAAAACGACTTCCACTCCTCCCGGCCAGATTACCATGCACCTTCAAAACAACGCTGCGGCCAAGAACTGGACCAATTACACCGTGGAGGTGGATCTGACTTTTGATGCCGACCCGGCAACATTGGAACAAAGTACTAATGTATCCGCTGTGGCGATCCGTTCCTCCGGGCGAAACAAAGGATATGAATTTGGCCTATCTGTGCCGAAAGGCGGAGATTCCTCCAAAGCGACCCTCCGTTTCCGGGATATGGAAGCGAAGAAGAACTTGAAGGACGTCAACGGTGAGGACGCACCCAAGTTCCCAGTGGAACTTGGCCGGACCTACCATGTTAAGGTGGAGGCTGTGGGAAGCAACTTCAAATGCTACATCGATGACGAGCTGGTCATGGAGGTGGAAGATGATTCCCACGTCAAAGGGAGCATTGGTCTGACAGTAGGCAAGAACAAAACCTACTTCGACAATGTGACGGTGAAGATGGAGCCTACCGGTCCGGAACCCACAGAACCGGATTACAGCTGGTTTACCCCTTCGGATAAAGAACTCCCGGATAACGCGTTATTTTCTGAAGACTTCGCTGCCGGAGAGACTCTCACAAGTAAGGGCTGGGACAGCGATTCTCCTTTGCTGGTCGATGGGCATCTGTTCCTGGACTACAATAAGGATGACGAAACAAAGCAGATGACCTATCTCAACCAATTGGACGAAGCGAAAAATTGGAATGGGTATATTATGGAGGCGGATGTATCGATTTCCGCCCAATTCGCGGGAAAACAGAAAGAAAGCTCAGCAGGCATCGTTACCAAGACCGACGGCAAGACCACTGGCTATGAATTTGCCTTGTTTATGAATGAGGCGGGGGATACGTACGCCCGGCTGTATGACCGAACCAACGGCGAAATTCTGAAAAAGGTGGATTTCCCCTTGGTGGCCGGACAGATCTACAGGCTGAAAATTGCCCACACTGGTGAGACCATCCGGTGCTCCGTGGACGGGAGCCTGGTGATCGAAGTGGAAGATGATCCTAGCCGTACCGGCAGTATCGGCCTGAGAACCGGCGGATTCCTGGTAGGCTATGACAATGTGGTGGTATACCCGTATACCCAGGTGGATGACGGCGATGAACCGGATTTCGGCGAAGGGATTTATTTCAGCGAATATTTTACCGGGGAGAATGCCCTGACAGACCGGGGCTGGAGTTCCGATTTCCCGGAAATTGTCAATGGGCAGCTGAAAATCACCAATGAAACCTCACCTTTTTATCTCAACGGCAAGCCGGCTTATATGGCCCTACCCGACTATACGTTGGAAGCCGATGTCATGATGACCGAAGAGGCTACCGCTGCCTTTGCGACCAACATAGCCTGCCTGGTAGTCCGTTCTACCGGCGCCTCCGATGGCTACGAATTCGGCATTTGTATCCAGTCCAATGGGAAGGAATATGTCCGGCTGTATGACCGGAAGGCTAAAGCGGTGCTGGCACAGGAAAATATGGACTTGGAACAGAACCGTACCTATCATATGGCCATGACCGTGGAAGGCAACCGGATTATCTGTTACCTGGACGGGAAAAAGGTGCTGGAAACCACTGCTGACACCAATCCTTCCGGCAGCATCGGTTTCCGGATCAATGGCTATACCGCTATGTGCGGAAATATTGTGGTGAAAGCCCTTGGCACCGTGACAGATCCCTCTGAAGGGACAGATCCCACCGGTGAGGGAACAACCACTACTACCATTCATAACGCCGCTACCGGCGATGAATCCAGCAATAGCCTGCCGCTGCTTCTGGCGGGGATCAGTTTTGCCGCAGCGGTTGGATACCTTCTGATTCTGAAGGGGAAAAACCAGCCGGAGGGATAACCGCTCCGGAGGAGTGATTCTGATACTGAGCCGGGGAAGGCGGATGGCTGCGGCTGTTTTGCCGGCGTATGCCCGGCATCCCGGATAACGGCGGGGGGGAAGACGGCATTTCCAGGCAGACGCCGGGCCGTCCTCCCCCCGGCTTGGTATCCAGGATTTTCGGTTACGCACCGGCAGGCCCATATCCATGGACGGACAGGAGAGAGGGAAAATGATGATACTGAACCGGGAAAGGAATCGGGATATGGAAGCAACCATGCTGTATCAGGATCATTTTGACCGGCGGGAACCGGGCTGGACCACCCAAGTGGGAGCCGGCTTTGGACGTTGGACATGTGAGGACGGGGTATGCCATTATGATCGTGTCAAAACCGATCCCGCCCTGCGTACCGCCTCCAACTTTATTTACCGCAGGGAAGGGATCGGGGAAATCCACCGGGTTTCCTGTCGCCTGCGGCTGGATTCTGCGGCGTCCTCCAGCGGGCTGCTGACCTGCTGGAGTTATGAAGGCGGTTACCTGCTGCGCCTGTATTACCGGCAGGAAGAGGACGCTTTGACCCTGTGGGCGGAGCTGTCCAAAAGCAGCTATGCCAGCGCGTCTTTTTATGACCCGGTATGTCCGCCTGCCAACCTGACCGCCCTGGGGTTGGATTCTCGTCCGGGGCAGTGGCATTCCCTGGAACTATACAGCGAAGCGTATCATATCCAGGGCAGGATAGACGGGGTGGCTCTTTTTGACTGGGAAGATACCAGTGAGCTTTATCGTTTTTCCTCCGGCGCAGCCGGATTCCGGATCGCCGCAGGCGATAACAGCTTTGCGGATTTTCAGGTTTGGGGTCTTCCGAAGGAACCGGCAGATGCTTCCGTTTCCCAGCCGTCACCGGCCCCGGCGGAATTCATTTGCGACAATTTCCAAGGGCCTGATGGGCCCCGGTACTGGCAGTTTGATTTCCGGGATCCCCGGTGGGGGATTTTGGAGGGCGGATATTTTGGAACCCGGGACGCCGTCGGCTATACAGCTGCTGTCCTGCACTGCTTTGAGACCGATACGGAGCTGGAGGCGCGTGTCCGGCTATCGGCATCCTCAAATGCGGGAGAAGCCGGCTTTCTGCTCAGGTACGCAAACAGGTACAGCGGGCTGAAGGTGGGGTATTCCTTTGAAAAGCAGGCATGGTTTGCCGATGACTCCCGGGGAATAGATTTCCCGTCCCGGAGGTATTGGGGCCCTGGAGAAACAGCCTGCCCGGAGGATACCTGGATCACGGTTCGGATGGGCCTTCAGGGGGGATCTCTTACGCTGTGGGCAGAGGACAGGGAGATGCTTCGTCTGTCCGGCCTGATCCAAACAGGGCTGGGGCATATAGGTCTGTTTAGCGATGGATGCGGATTGGCGTTGGCGGAGATTCGCCTCGCTCTTCCGTCGGGGCAGAAGATACCCGATGGTATCCGGGAGCTGTGCGTCATCCCTGAGGCCTACTCCCACTATATGGAATTTGAGGAATTGCCTGACGGCGTTATTTTAGGGGTCTCTGACCGGCGGGTCTATTTGTCCCGGAACCGGGGCGGCTGGTTTGAAGAAGACCATTCCGGGGACTATGCAGGAGTCAACGCGGCAGGAGGATACAGTACGATATTCCGTCTGCCTTCCGGGGAATATCTCCAGGTCCTGTCCGATACCACGGTGGAGCGGTCCCCGGATATGAAGCGATGGACACGGATCGGCAGGGTGATGCCGGAGGCGGATCTATACGATCATGAGGGTCGGCTGTTGGTTTTATTCCATGTATCTTCCATGACCCAGGTGCCTTTGGAAGGAGGCGGATTCCGCCTGTTTATGCCTCTGGTGGTAAGGCGTTATGTGGACGGCCGGATTATGGGGCATTATACGAAGGTATACTACAGCGATGACCAGGGAGACCATTGGACAGCTTCCAGGACAGACACCCGGGACGTCTATCCTCATTATGATTCCGCCCCCAATTCCTCTTGGGCGGAATCCAAGGTGATCCGCTGCGCTGATGGCCGGCTACGGATGTTTTATACCCGGAATTCTTTCGGGTGTATCTGCTATACCGACTCATTTGACGGGGGGGAGACCTTTACCGGGTTTTATCAGATGCCTCAGTTCCCCTGCTCCATGTCGTCTTTCGGCATTGATGAGGATCCCCGGCATCCAGGGCGGTATTTCCTGGTCTATGTGAAAAACCATCCTTATGCGAAAGGGAGCCTGTTCCCCCGTACTCATCTGGTGCTGCTGGAGAGCACGGATGGGATGGAATGGCGGGAACGCTTGACAGTGGATCATGTGAACAGCGAGTCCCACGACTGGTCCTATGATGTCAACCAGATTCTGGATCCCTCTATCCTGGCTTTGGAGGATGTCTTACTGGTGGGATACGGCAAAAGCGAACGGGTGGAAATATCCTATCATAACCAGCAGCGGGCACGTTGTGTGGTGATTGACAGAAAAAAAGCGGGTTTACTATAAACTATAAGAAGAAAGGGACACACCATGCCACAATTGCAGCTCAAGAACAACTGGGAAGATACCATAGACCGGTTCGATCGGTGGTTCCAGGGGAAGAGTACCGGGCGGCCGCTGCTGAACATTTTGGCGAAACGGGATCAGCCCCTGTATGAACCATATCCGGAAGAGCCTTTTGAGGATGACCGGGATAGGTATCTCAATGTGGAGAAAAATTACGCTCGGGTAATGAACACATATCGGGAGTACGAACCGGTAGCAGAGGCGTTTCCACAGTTTTCCATGAACCTGGGAGCGGGCTCCATGGCCCTTTATCTGGGCGCCAGCCCCAAATTCGCTCCGGATACCATCTGGTTCCAGCACTGTATTGAGGAGTATGAGACAGCTTTGCCGCTGCGGTATGATCCGGACAATACCTGGTGGGTCAAGCATCAGGAGATCCTGCGGCGGCAGGTGGAAATGGCGGGGAACAGCGACCTGATGGTCTGTATCCCCGACATTGTGGAGAACCTGGATATTCTGTGCGCCATGCGGGATTCTCAGACATGTTGTTTTGATTTTTACGATTACCCGGATCAGCTGCGGGCCGCGCTGAAGGATATTGAGAACCTTTATATGCGGTATTATGATCCTATTTATGATATTGTGAAAACCGAC
>CALWMQ010000064.1 GCA_944382025.1 uncultured Clostridia bacterium
GCTTCTCCATCTCACTCTTCCGGATATACTGAGGCACGGCGTTTTCCACGCCGCCTTGCTGTATTCCCACATCCACAATCCGGGCCGTGAAATCCGGCAGGGACAGGTCACACATGGCCTGCACCACCAGCAACAGCACAATCAATACAATCGCCGGAACCGATTTCTTCAGATATTTAACCAATTTCAGCATGGCGTTTCTCCTCTTGACTGGAAGCCTGCCCGGCTATGCCGTGGGCTTCGGTTTTTCGGGGTAGCTCCCCGTTGCATCGTCCCGGATCCCCGCAGGGCGGACTGTCCTCATCACACAATTGCGCCAAATTTTCACGAATCCGGTTCATCAATTGCTTCAACACACGTATTTCCTCTCCTGTAAAGCCAGCCATACACTCCTGACCTAAATCTTCCAGCATTTCCCGCATCCGCTCAAACAACGTTTGCCCCTTTTCGCTTAAGTACACCCGGGAAACACGCTGATCCTTTTGATCGGGGATGCGGTAAACCAGGCCGTTTTTCTCCATGCGCCGGAGCGTCACCGCTATAGTGGACGGCCGTACCGTCAGCCTTTCGCTCAGTTCCCGCTGGCTTAGCCCTTCATCCCTGCTGAGGGCCATGATCACCGGTACCTGACCGGGATGCAGGCGCATCCGCTCAAGCAGCACATAGCTGCGCTGGAAATACAGACGCATTACCTGGCTCACAATCATATGAAAAAGGAAATACCCCTCCCCACCTTCTTCGGCGGTGGCTGCCTGTTCCTTGTCCATTTGCCTGCCCTCCCTTCGGCTTTCCCACATGGCCTGCTTGGATCAATCCTGCCAAATTCATTAGCTGACTAATCGATAGTTTAGCTCCTTATTTTCCCGAAAGCAAGGTCTCCCCCCACTTTTTAACAAAAGCTTCACAATCGGACAATCGCTTCCTCCTGGTACCGCTTTTCCGGAAAACGTTACCCCTGCCCAGTCCATGTCCTGGGATATCCAGGCCATAAGAGCATATCTTACCTGCGCCCCGGTCTTGTGCCAGACGGCTTTTCAGCACCGCCGATTTTTTGCCGTGCCGGTATGTCCCATAGTGGCGGTTCCATCCTACGAAAAAGCCCTATCCATCCCGGCAGGGATGGATAGGGCGGACAGGTAATGCCGCTGTCAGCAGGGTTTCAATTCGGCTTTCAGCACGGTTTCCATGGTGGGGATGGACGGTGCCGCCCCTTTGGCGGACACAGCCAGAGAAGAGGCTACCGAGGCGATCCGCAGGGCCTCCTCCGGTGATTTCCCAGAAGTAATACAGGTCAGGAAATACCCTGTAAACGTATCCCCCGCCGCAGTGGTATCCACCACCGGGACATCATAAATACCATGATGACAGCGGGTGGCGCCATCATCGTATACCGCCCCGTGCTTACCCAGTGTCAATACTACCACGGAATGGGGGTATTTCCGCCGGAACGCTTCCAGTATCTTTTCCGGATCCGTCTCGCCGGTCAGTTCCGTCCCCCCAATTTCGTTCAGGATAAAATACCTCACCTTGTCCAACGGCAGCTCCGCCAGCCTGCTGTTGATAGGGGACGGGTTCAGCGCGATCTCCATGCCGCAGACAAACGCCTTTTCCACTATGTACGGCAGGTTATTGATCTCATTCTACAGCAGCAGCACAGCACCCTTTTCACAGCAAGCCAGCACCTCGTCCACAAAATCATCCGTGATCTGCTGATTGGCGCCTCCATACAGCAAAATGCAGTTCTGCCCCTTTTTATCCACCTGAATAATGGCATGGCCGCTGGCATCATCCGTCTGCCGGATAAAACGGGTATCCGCGCCGCTTTCCGCTAACAGCGCTTTCAGCATTCCCCCGTCAGCCCCCACACATCCCGCATGAAACACCGTGGCTCCCGCACGGGCCAGGGCTACCGACTGGTTCAGCCCCTTGCCGCCGCAGAATTTCTCCAGACGGTCGGAGGACAAGGTCTCCCCGGCCCGCACAAAATGATCCACCGAGTAAACAAAATCAATGTTCAGCGATCCAAAATTCAACACTTTCATGGCCTTTATCATACCTTTCACATACTTTGCAAGTCCTATATCCACCTGGGCCGCCAGGCTTTTACTTGACCCTGCATCTCTTTATCCCAGCTGGATACCCGCCTGGTCCCGCATGGTTTCCATGACTTCACACACCTGCATGCACAGCTCCCGGGCATATGTGTATTCTTCCCGAGTACCCGCCGGATCCTGAATATACCGGAGAAAATCTTCCGCCTCATAACCCATCAGCCGGTCTTTGCTCGGCTCGCCCACCAGTTCCCGTACTTCCCCGGACCGGGTGTACAACCGAATACCGGAAAGCTTGGAAATAGAATCCAAAACTAACGTCCCCTGATCCCCTATAATCTCAGAACCCAGGCGTCCTTGGCCTACCTTGGAATACCGCAGACTCACCTGCTTATCCTTGTAGGTAAACAGACTGGCCCCTGATACATCCCCGCCAAACGGGAAAAAGGTACCGGAGGTACTGATTCCATCCGGCAGGCCAAAAAAATCCAGAGCCGGATAAACGCAGTAAATCCCCAGGTCCATCAGGCTGCCTCCCGCCATATGCGGGTCAAAACTGCTGGGGATCTGCCCTCCTATAACCTGACCGTATTTACTGGACAGCTGGGAAAAATCCAGATGGGCCGAAGTAATCTGCCCCAACTCCTCCAGCGCCAGCCGGACGATCCGCCTCGCCGGAAGATGCAGCATCATAATAGCTTCCAGATAAACAAGCCCCTTCTGATCCGCCAACCTGTACAGTTCCCGGAGGTTTCGGCTGGAAACCGCTATGGGCTTTTCGCACAACACATGCTTGCCCCGCTCCAGAAACAGGCGTGTCTGCTCCTCATGAAGGCTGTTGGGACTGGCGATATACACGGCGTCAATCCCGCTTTCCGCCATAGCCTCCAGGTCTGTAAACACCTGGGCACACCCAAACTGTTCCGCAAAAGCACGGCCGGTTTCCTCCCGTCTGGAATACACGGCTCCCAGTTCCCAGCCTCCGGTGATCTCTGCCCCTCGCACATAGGACTGGGCAATCCAGCTGGTTCCAATTACCCCGTATCTCATGACAATCTTTCCCCCTTTCGCCGCGGGCCCGGCCTGTCCATATCCCCATTGGCCCTTTCGGCCAGCCGTCCCGCATAACCGCTTATAGGCCTAGCTCTATGAATCAGCGGACAGGCGAAACTCACCTTGTCTTTTGTTCCCGCTCCCCAGCAGGTGCCGAGCCCTGTTTACGAGACTGCATATGCCAGCATCCCCGCAGCTGAAGGGCATCCGGTGCCAACCGGACCGCAAACCGGGTCAGTTTCATCAGCAGTCCCGGCACAATCACCCGTTTTCCCCTGAGCATCCCCTCTATGGCTGCCCGGGCTGCCTCTTCGCTGGAGATCCCCTCCACGCTGAAACGCACATCCGCCACCCGGTCAAATTCCGTTTTTACCGGCCCTGGACAGAAGGCGCTGACCGTCACATGCCGTCCCGCACGCCGCAGTTCCTCCTGCAGGGCCTGGGTCAAACGCAGCACGTACGCCTTGGAGGCGTAATACGTGGACAGCAGCGGCCCGGGCAGGAACGCCGCTGAAGACGCTACATTCAGAATCTTCCCCTGATCCCTCCGGCAAAACTCCTTATAAAACAGCTTGGTTAAAATATGCACCGCCCGGATATTCACATTCAGCAGTTCCAGTTCCCGATCCAGATCCGTGGTTTCAAACGGCCCAAACAACCCGAATCCCGCATTGTTCACCAGCGCATCCACCCGTTCCGGACTCACCCGCCGGTACAATTCAAAACAGGCCTCTTTTGTCGACAGATCCAACGGCAAAATTTCAACCTGAACCGGAAATTTTCCGGTCAGCTCCTGCCGCAGTTCCTCCAGCCGGTCCTGCCGCCGGGCTACCAAAATCAGGTCCCAGCCTCGTGCCCCCAGTTCCCGGGCCATATCCCGTCCAATACCGGAACTGGCGCCTGTGATGACTGCTTTCATCCTGTTACTTCCTCCTTGATTCCCCTATGGCTGGAGGGGCACCGTCCTATATGCCACCGCCATGTGTTATCCGTCCGCGGTGTCCAGCTATATCCACAACCGTCCCTTTCCTTTGTAAACCCATATAATCAAACCATATTTTTACCCTTCTGTAAAGACCTAAAACCACGAAATTTCCCGAAACGCTGCCCATTTATCCCAAATCCCCATACACCAGCCGGCCCTCTTTCAAAACAGCTGTCACCCGGATCTCCCGGATAGCCTCCGGCGGCACCTTCAGAGGGTTCCTATCCAATACCACCAGATCCGCCGTCTTGCCCGGACGGATAGACCCTTTCCGATCCTCTTCAAAATATTGATAGGCCGCGTTGATGGTGATGCCTTTGAGGGCATCCAAAGGCGAAATTCTCTCCTCTTCCCCCAGAACCTCCCCGTTTTTGGTCACCCGGTTTACTGCGCACCACACTGTTTGCAGCATGTCCGGCGGGAGCACCGGCGTATCCTGATGGAAGGTATACGTCACGCCCTCCCGTATGGCGGAGGCGGCAGGGCTGATGGCGCAAGCCCGCTCCCTGCCGAAGTTCTCCAAATGAATATCCCCCCAATAATAGGTATGGGCTACAAAAAACGAGGCGATCATTCCCAATCGCGCCATCCGGGAAAGCTGATCCCGCCGCACCAGCTGGGCATGAATCATCACCGGCCGGATATCCCGGCAACCCGCCGCCTTTCCCGCACGCTCATACGCATCCAGCATCTGTTGGGCCGCGGCGTCCCCGTTGCAATGCGCCAATATCTGGCGGCCCTCTTCTACGGTCCGGCAAAGAAAACTCTCCACTTCCTCATCCTCATAGATGGGATAACCGCAATACCCTTCTTCCCCATTTTCATAGGGCCGGGATACCCAGGCTGTCCGTCCCTGCGGGGAACCGTCCAGAAATATCTTATAGCCTCCCAGCCGCAGCCGGTGGCAGTAATCCCCCTGATACTCCGGGTTATCCTCCCATAGCCTGCTGTGTCCTTTCATATCCACATAGCTGACAACATCCACCAGAAAACGATCCTGTTCCGCCATCGCTTTCAGCATCGCCCATTCCGGGGCCTTGGTAACACCGTCCTGTACTGTGGTAATCCCATGGCTCAGATACACCTGCTGTGCTTCTTCCATCTGCCCCAGCAGCGTCTCCATGGAGGGCCGGGGCATTTTCGCTGAGGCGGCGGTGAAAGCCGCTTCCTCCAAATACCCGTCAGGTTCCCCGGCTGCCGTCCGCCCTATTTTCCCGCCTGTGGGATCGGGTGTATCCGCCGTTATGCCCGCCGCCTTTAAAGCAGCGGTATTCATAACCCCCATATGTCCCGACGCATGGGACAGCAGTACAGGGTTATCCGGCGCCGCTTTATCCAGCAATTCCCGGCTGGGATGGGCTTTTTCCCTCAAAAAATTGTGGTCATACCCGAATCCTGTTATCCATTCCCCTGCCTGTATTTTCCGGGACTCCCGAAAGTCACGGATACGTCCCGCCAGTTCTTCCCAGCCTCCTACCCCGTCCAGAGGCAGCAGTCCCATCGTCTGAGCCAGGGCGGTGATATGGCTGTGTGGGTCGATAAACCCAGGCAGCAGGGTTTGACCACCCAGATCGACCATGCGGGTATCCGGTCCCGCTAAAGTCTTCAACTCCTCCAACAGCCCCATCGCCTTGATTCTACCCTTTTCCGTCAAAACCGCCTGAACCGTCAATGGCTCTTCCATGGTCAGGATCGTCCCATTATAAAACAATATAGACTCCATCATCTATTCCCCGCCTTCATAAAAAATATCCCTTTGAGCCAAAAACGCCGCTCCCGGCGGAAACCGGAAACCCAGACTCTTCAAAATGCCTGCACGAAACAACGCACTAAAAGTTTTCGCCCGCCTTTTGCAAAAGGCAACGCCTGCGAGCGCCCGCGGTGTGGGAAGCAGCGAGCAGGGGATGGTGCCGCGGTCAAAACCGTCAGCCGCGAAAGCGGCGCGGGACGGTTTTGGGCACCGCAAGGGGAGGCGGGGTCGAGGGGCGGCGCCCCCGTCGTGTTCCCGGGAAATACACATCTGTCACGGCTGCCAACAGATCCGTCTTTTCGCACCCCTTCTCTTTATTGTACCAGAACAATAGAAAAATATTTGAACCAATCATGACTTTACCGTATGTTTTCGCCATTTTATGGCTGCCCCTGGCTGCCCGCCGCATAACGCTTGCCCTGCCAGGTGTCCCGAAACGCCAGTTCCCGGTCGATTCCGCCCAATACGGCGATTTTATCCAGGCTCCATAGAGGCGCCAACAAATGCTCCCGCATCCCATCTCCCGTCAGCCGTTCCACCACCATGTCCGGAGGAAGCAATTCTATCTGCCGGACAACGGTATCAATGTAGCTTTCCTTGCTCATTGGTACTACCTGTCCGGTCCGGTAATCAGCCTCCAGACGTGTTCCTTTTAAAATATGAAGTAAATGGATTTTGATCCCGTCTAGGCCCAATTCCGATACCATCCGGGCGGAGGCCAGCATTTGTTCCCGGCTTTCTCCCGGCAGGCCGTTAATCAGATGCACGCACACCCGTATCCCCCGCTCTTTCAGCCGGGCGGCGGCACGGACAAAGCACAAGGTATCATACCCCCTGCCAAAGCGCCGGGCGGTTTCATCGTGGATGGTCTGGAGTCCCAGTTCCACCGTCAAATAGGTCTGGCGGGACAAATCCGCTAATATTTCTAATACCGGTTCCGGCAGGGCATCCGGACGGGTAGCGATACTCAGCCCGCATACCCCTTCCTGCTCTAAAGCCTCACAGTAAAGCTGTTTCAGGGTTTCCGGGGAACCGTAGGTATTGGTGTGCGCCTGAAAATAGGCGATCAGTCCGGCATCCGGCCATTTTTGGCGGATGCGTTCCCGCTGAACCGCCAGCTGCTCCGCCAACGGCGGGTGATTCCCGCCATATAAAGCCCCATAGCCGCTGCTGCCGTTCCGGCAAAAAGCGCACCCCTGTGTCCCGCAGGTCCCGTCCAGATTCGGACAGGTAAACCCAACATCTATGCCGGCTTTCATCACCCGCCGGCCAAACCGGCCCATCATCGCTTCATATAAGCTATAATATCGTTTGTTCCCCGCATAAGCCGGCCTGTCCATCAGTTTTTCGTCTCCTTACGCTATATAAATCCCCAAGGTAGGTTTATCAGGACATCATCTCTGCTTTTTTAACAAACGATCTGTGCAGAACCCCCTTTTCGCCTGTTCCGCCCCTGAACGACAGGCTATAGATGAAATGCGGCCAGCAGGCGGCACACAATATATAAAAAACGCCGCCTTCGAAAAAAGCTGCCGGAAACAATATCCAACGTTCTTCTTCAAAGGCGGCGTTTTTTCCTGACGTACTCTATGGGGGGATCC
>CALWMQ010000065.1 GCA_944382025.1 uncultured Clostridia bacterium
GTTTCCCGGGATATTAAGGAACTGCAGCTGATCAAAGCCTTGGGAAGCGATGGCCGGTACCGGTATACAACAGTGCGGCATGAAAACGAGAGAATGTCGGCTAAATATCATTCCATGTTCGCCGTCGCGGTGCTGACGATCAATTACGCGGGAAATATTGTGGTGCTGAAATGCCTGTCCGGCATGGCTCAAGCGGCTTGTGCCGCCATGGATTCCATGCACTGGGATACCATTGTCGGGACTTTGGCCGGGGATGATACCTTTATCTGTATCGTGAAGGATGAAGAACAGGCGATTGCCCTGACAAGCGAGTTGAAAAAATTGCTGAATCGTTGAGAAACCTGGAGCCATACCCTGCGTTCCGGGTCCGGGTAACCGGCCCCCCTTTATTTGTGGAGTAAATAGCGGCAAGTCCGCAGCTGGAAAGGACGCGGGAAGATAAAGGTTTGACGGCGGCTCGGCGGGAAAGGGACAAAAGTATGCTGGATAGTTTGCATATTGAGAATATCGCAGTGATTGAACGGGCGGATATCCAGTTTGACGCTGGTTTTAATGTCCTGACCGGTGAAACCGGCGCGGGAAAATCCATCGTTATAGATGCCATTAACGCCGTACTGGGAGAGCGGGCCAGCCGGGATCTGGTACGTACCGGCAGCGATACGGCCAATGTATCCGCTGTATTTTCAGGGCTGTCCGCGCCGGTGGCCAGTGCTATTGGGGAGCTGGGGTTTGAACCGGATGAGGACGGCATGCTGTTGATCCAGCGGAGCATTTCCGCCGAGGGAAAGGGAGCCTGCCGTATCAACGGCCGTCCCGCTACGGTCAGCCTGCTTCGGGCGGTGGGACGGATGCTGGTAAATATCCACGGCCAGCATGAAAATCAGGTATTGCTGAATCCGGAACGGCATGTGGAGTATCTGGACCGGCTGGGAAATCTTTCCTCTCTGCTGGAAGTCTATCGGGAGGCGTACCACCGCCTATGTGAAATCCGCCGTCAACTAAAGGACGCGGATATGGATGAAACAATGAAGGCCCGGCGGATGGACCTTCTCCGGTACCAGATCGAGGAGATTGAGGCAGCTCAGCTGCAGCCGGGGGTGGAGGAAACCCTTCTGTCCCAGAGAGAGCTGTACCGCAACGCGGGAAGAATCGCGGAAGGGCTTATGACCGCCAAGCTGACCCTGTCCGGAGACGAAGAAGAACCAGGGGTTTTGTCCTTGCTGGAGCAGGCTGCATCGGCATTGGCTTCGGCAGGCCGGTATATGGAGGATGCCGCCGCTGTTTCCCAACGGGTGGAGACGGCTTTATATGAGCTGCAGGAATGCGCGGGAGATCTCCGGGAGCTTACCGGGAGGCTGGATTTTGATCCGGCTGACCTGGACAGGGTGGAAGAACGGCTGGAGCAGATCCGCCGGCTGACAGGGAAATACGGCGCGACTATTGAAGAGGTGCTGGAATATTTAGAGACGGCCCGTCAGGAACTGGACGATATGGAATTGTCTGAGGAACGGATAGCCCGCCTGCAACGGGAAGAAGAGACGGCCGCTGTCCAGGCGGAAGAAGCCGCGTCCCGCCTGACCGCAGCCCGGCGGGAAACCGCTGGGATACTAACCAGGGAGGTTATGGAGCAGCTGGTTTTCCTGGACATGCCCCATGTGACAATGGAGGTGTCTATGGAACCGGCGCCGCTGTCAGCCATGGGGGCGGATCGGATAGAATTCCTGCTGTCCGCCAATCCTGGGGAACCGGCTAAGCCGATTGCCCGGATTGCCTCCGGAGGTGAACTGTCCCGGGTGATGTTGGCTATCAAATCGGTACTGGCGGATGCTGATGACATTGATACCCTGATTTTTGACGAGATTGACACCGGTATCAGCGGCAGGGCGGCGCAAAAGGTGGGAATCAAGCTGCGTCAGACCGCTGTTGGCGGAGGAAGCCGCCGGAGACAGGTGCTGTGTGTCACGCACCTGGCCCAGATTGCCGCCCAGGGACACCACCATCTGTTGATCCAGAAATCGGTTCGGGATGGTCGGACATTTACAGAGGTGACCCCGCTTGACTGTGAGCGGCGGAAGCGGGAATTGGCCCGGATTATCAATGGTGAAGTCACCCCTGCCAGCCTGCAGGCGGCAGAGGAAATGCTGCAAAATATTTGAGTGCGGATGGGATATATGTCTCAAATGAAATCAGAATTGCCGCTGCACAGTATCCCAGCGGCAGTTTAGGCGGTGCCCAGGAAGCTGGAGCTTCTTTCAGTAAATGAGAATAGTCCTGTGTGTTCCATTCCATGATGAATGGGTAATATGGCTGCCAGGACAGCATATGAAGGGCGTGGACGTCGTTGAAAACGTTTGTGAGGTAAAAGCCTTTCATTAAGTTCCACGTATAGCCTAAAACGGCAGGAAAGGATGGTCTCAAAATGGCGCTGCTTTCGGTGGTGATCCCCGCTTATAATGAAGAGCCCAATATCCAGAATACAGCGGCGGTACTGACCGGCTTGCTGCAGCAGGAAAGGATCCCCTATGAACTGCTGTTTATCAGTGATGGGTCTAAAGACCGGACATTTGAGATGATCCAGGCAGAAGCCCAGAAGGATAGCCGGATAAAAGGCCTGGAATTCAGCCGGAATTTTGGAAAAGAGGCGGCCATATTCGCGGGGCTGCGTATGGCGGCTGGGGATTGCTGCGTGGTGATGGACTGCGACCTCCAGCACCCGCCGCAAACGATCCTGTCTATGTATCGCCTCTGGGAACAGGGCTATGAGGTGGTGGAAGGGGTAAAAGCCAACCGGGGCCGGGAAAAATGGACATATAAACTCTCAGCCGGTCTGTTTTATAAGCTGTTAAGCAGAATGACCCATGTGCAAATGGCCGATTCTTCTGATTTTAAGCTAATCGACCGTAAGGTTATTGACGTGCTGAACAGCCTGCCGGAACGAAATACCTTTTTCCGGGCCTTGTCGTTCTGGACCGGTTTCCGCTCAGTAGCGGTGGAATATGAGGTGCAGGAGCGGGCTTATGGAAAGTCCAAATGGTCGGTCAGCGGGCTTGTGAAATATGCGTTTTCAAACATTACGTCATTTTCTTCGGCTCCCCTGCAGCTGGTGACAGGACTGGGAATCGTGTTTCTTGTTATCGCGGTGGTGTTGGGGATTCAGACGTTGGTGAAGTATTTTACCCACCAAGCGGTAGAAGGCTTTACAACCGTTATTTTGCTTATTTTGATTACCGGCGGTATCTTGATGATGAGTTTGGGAATTATGGGTTATTATTTGGCCAAAATCTACGATGAAGTCAAGGATCGGCCACGCTATATCATTGGCCGGATGACAGAAAATATGAAAGATCCTGAAGAAAAAGACTGAGGCTGGAAATGGCTGAAAGCTGTCTATTCTATCATGGGGGTTCGCCC
>CALWMQ010000066.1 GCA_944382025.1 uncultured Clostridia bacterium
AAAAGTCAGCGGGCCGGTGGTCTGATACCATGCCCAGCCTTTGTCCTTTAATACCGCTTCATCCTGATTGGAAAAATCCTCACTGAAAACCGTTTCCGTATGGGCGGCCCCAACGGAAAAGCCCGAAAAACCGGTAAGGAACAAAAGAAACGCCATAGTCAGGCCGATGCCACCGGCCCAGCCTCTTTTTCTACTGTACAGTCCCATAACCGTCATCCTTTCCGATGCAATCAGAAATACTGTTCATACAGATCATCCAAAAATGTCTTGTCCTGTTCCGTCAAAGGAGCGAAAGGCCGTCGGGAATTCCCACAGGGAATCCCTTTCTTAGTCAGGATATATTTGATCGAGCGGATCACATCGGTACGGATCAGCCCTTCGGTCACCGTGTTTACCCGGTGCTGCAGTTCGGAGACCGTTTTTACATCTCCTTGAGCATAAGCAGCGCATATGGCTTTGTAGGACCTTGCCATAATATTGAAGGTACTTCCGATCGCGCCGGTAATCCCAATAGGCAGGGCATTGGCTAACAGCTCATCATGCCCGTTGAAAACCTTAAGCGCCGGGTAGCGGCGGTGAATTTTCTCCAGCTCAAACAGGTCGTAAGAGGTATACTTCAGCCCCTGCACCTGAGGGTTCTCCAAAATCGGACCCAGGTTTTCCGCCGTAAAGGCCACCCCGGACATAGCGGGAATAGAATACACTATCATCGGCCGATCCGTTGCCGAGCACAGATCATTATAATATTGGGTCAGCTCCGCCAGGCTGTATTTGTAATAAAACGGGGGGACACTGGAAACCGCGTCCACTCCCAGCTGGGCAGCATACTCCGCCAGAGCCGCCGCTTTAGCAGTGGACATTTCCCCCACATGGGCGATAATCGGAACACGCCCTGCCGTCTCCTCAACGGCTACCCGAAGTACCTCCCGGCGTTCCTCAGCGGTCAGCAGGAAACACTCACTGGTACTGCCGCCCACATAAAAGCCGTCCGCTCCCTCTTCGATCAGATGGTTGATCAGACGCCTCAGCGCTGTGTAATCAATCTGTTCCTTTTCGTCAAACGGTGTGATCAACGCGGGAATAATGCCTTGGATATTCATGGATAATCTCTTCTTCCGTTAATTAAGTTTTGAGATAATTCTGTTGAATGCTCTGCTTCTCCCAGTGTTCCGATCCGTCAGGAGGATTCCCATCAGATCTGACGGGAATCCTCCCCTTGATCTCCAGAACCTGGCTTACGCCGCTTTACGCTTTTTCCTATACAGGATCACACCGGTTACCGCCCCCGCGGCAAGTACCAGCACACCGGCCACAATGCCTACAATCAGCCATACCGTTCCGCTGTCGGAAAGCCCCAGGACGCCGGCCGCCTTGTCAAACACCACATCAATGGTCAGTTCCTCTTTCACATCGCTGACCGTAAAGGTATTGTCGGTGATTTCCACCGCCTGTCCGTTAATGATAACCGAAACCGCCGCGTAACCGTCTTCCGGCTGCAAGGTAAACACTTTGGTGTCTCCCTCCAGCAGTTTCTTGGCCATCGACTCAACGGTACCGCCTTCTGAGATATTCCAGGTAACTTTATAGCTGGGCACCACATTAATGCCGTAGCTCATCCGGAACCCGTTGGGATGGTAAATCGTAACGTCCTGCTCTCCCAGAGTGTACATATTGGGTTCGGTAATGGTGGGATATCCGATCATGGACTGAGTCCATGTGCGTCCGTTAAGCGCTGTAAAGGTCAATTCACCGCCGATCATGTTGAACAGATCGCCTTTTCCGAACTTGACCTGCGGCAGGGTGGTAATCTCCACCGTTTTGGGGAAATTGCTGTCCGCCAGAGTCGCGTCATTCCATGGCTTGACCGACAGCTTGGATTTCTCCACCCGTACCATTTGCGCCCGCTGCTCATTATGGGTAGCCACGGCGCCAGGACCATACTGTTCATCGGAACGGCCATAGGATACATAGATATAATCCTCGGAAACATACAGGCTGGGATCCAAAATCTGGTGAACCGATCCTGTCTTGAGGGAGGCTACCGGACTCATCCGGTCAATATCCATCAGGAATTCCCAGTTCTTTCCGTCAGTGGATTTGGCCAGGGACAGTCTGGTCCGGTACTGCAGATCATTCAGTGACGCGGGGCTGTCATTCACCCATACCATGTAATAGGTTCCTTCTTCATAAGGGTCGGCATATACCGAGAAGGAGGACTTAGCGCACTGGAGTTCCGGCACAGGATACATCCCCTGCCATGTCTTGCCACCATCGAAGGATTCTGTATACTGCATACAGCCGTATTCGTTCCGGGAATAGTACAGGCGCAGGCTGCCGTCACTGCAGGCAACTACCTTGGACTCGGACCAGGAAACATTACTGGAATCGGTATAATTGGCTACTACATCGTTGGTGTTGGTTTCCGAAGGAGTCCAAGTCTTACCGTAATCATCACTGTAGTATACGATGGTGTAGTGGCCCAGGATAGAAGCGCCATTGTAGCGCCGGAAAGCTACGGGGAAATACAGGCGGGTATTTCCTTCGGCGGTCTTGCCGGCGGTAATGGTATTGACATGGAACAAGGCTAACTGGTTGCCGTCATCATCATACTGCTCTTCTGTGGGAAGAATCTGGCCAATGGTCTCCCAATGCTTCATGTCATCAGATACCTGGACATACAGTTCCTTATACAATACCTGGATATACTGCCCATTGTCCATTTTCAGAATGCTGGAATACCCGGATCCCGCCACAGTGCTGTAATCCTGGCCGGTAATGTTAGTCCAGGTAGCCCCTTTGTCTTTGGACAGGAACTGGTATTTGGCGAAAACGCCTAACAGATCCCCGTTGGGAAGTTCCTCGATCTCCAGATAGTTGGAGTAGGTGTCAGGGAACACCGTAACCTCCGCTACCCCATCGGTAATGGCGCCGCCATTTTTGAAAGTAGCTGTAATATCGTCTACATAGAAATCGGCATTTTCGCTGTACACACCGATCCGGCCGAAACCACAGTTGTCAATGGTATCCGGGGAGCTGAGAACCACCTGCCCGTCCACCTTTAACTCGATATTATGACCGGTGGCTGTCACCTCAAAGGTATACCATTTGCCTTTTTCCAGGGAGAAGGTATTTTCAGCGTATACCCTCTGTGTTTCAAAGTCTACCCCTTCCGTGGCTTCCAGGTACCATTTGGATTCCTGGAAATCATAGCCGGCCCGGACGTAGGCGGTATCCGATGAACGGCGGATCAGGAAACCGGCTTTGGCGCCGTTCCGGGTACCGGTAACCTTAAAGCGGGCCCCATATACCGGGTCTTCCTCAAAGCCATGCAGCCAGCTGTCGGTATATCCCGAAACGCCTTTCACACCATATGTCTTATTGTCGCCGTCTGCGTATACCTTCCATTTATCCTCTCCAGAGGTCTCAATCCAATGGCTGGGATTGCTGCCCACTGTCTCATCGTCAAAGTTATCGGTATACACAGTCGGTTCGATCTGCTTAACATACAGGTCGGAAGAGGTTCCGCGAACCTTGAAATTGTCAAACTTCCCGTTGTTCTCGGAATTCCGCATTCCGAAGCCGCCGGTCGTATAAATCATGTTGGACAGAGAATCATCATAGGTAATCAACAGCACATCGTCCATGTACACCTTCAGTTCTCCGTCCAGCAAGGTCATGCGGAGATTGTGCCACTCGTTTTCCTGTACCGTGATATCATAGTCAGCCGGCAATACCGATAAAAGGTTCTTATGCCCGGAAGCCTGCTTCTTCAGCAGCTGCACGGTATAGGTCACATTTCCATCCGCGTCCCTGGTCTTATTGGTCAGGCGGACATGATAATACCCATAGCTGCTGATATTGAATCCGAAGCCAATATAAGAATCAGCGCCTACCAGCATAATATCCGCTTCGGCCGATACCACATTCCCTTCGTATCCGTTGGGGATGGCCCAGCCGCTGCCGACCAAACCATAGGTCTTCATATCGTTCAGATAATAACCATTCCGGTACAGCCATTTACCGCTGTTATTTTCATAGCTGTGGATATACTGGTGAGGAAGGTCGTTGTTAAAAGCGTCCCGGTAAATAACATCGTAGCCCTTCAGTTCCGGATACAAAACCAAGTCCCAGGCGTCCGTAATGGCCTCGTATTGGGTAACAACCGCTTCCGGCAGGCTGTTGACCTCGTACGGGGACAGGGAATCAAACAGCTTCTTCAATTCCCGAACCGTCTCCTGATCGCCTTCTGTCAGGGCGGCGGGATCCACTGCCTGCACCTTGGATACAAAGTTATCCAGATACTCCTGGCGGGATTCAACGGTAACGGTAAATTTAGTGGTATGCTCCTGATAGGTAACCGTTACGGTATGTTTGCCCAGCACCGTACTGTCAAAATCAGACAGCATCTGTTCAGTAATCTCCACCATCTCACTGGTGCCGTCATCGTAAATCACTTTCAAGGACAGCTCAGTGGGTTCCAGCACAAAGCCTTGATACAGCGTAGCCGCATTTCCTTTAGGTTCCACGGCCATGGAGGCAATATTCTTCTTCCGAAGGGGGGTAACGCAGTAGTTATCGATCATGGCGCTGGTGTTGACCACTTTCAGTCCACTGGTTCCCTTGACTTGGGCAGAATCAGTGTCGTCAATAAAGGTGCTCACCAGGGCATCATTGAAATAGACCTGGATTTCATTGCCCACTACCGCCAATTTCAAATTGTACCAAACACTGGACGATAGCGTGCTGCTCAGACCGGCAGCCGACCGAAGCACCGAATCGCTGTATTGCTCCAGCCGCTCTGAGCCGTCTTTCGAGAAACGGTAGAGTTCGCCCTTCATGGTTCCCCGTGTCAGGTTCAGGCGGAACTCATAATAATAGGAATTGGTTTTCCTGGCGATAACACCAATGTACTCACTGCTGGAATCAACCTTTTTATCAAAGCATACATCGGCAGAAACGGCATAATCGGCCCAGTCCTCACCTCCGTTGACATTCATTATATAAGAATAGGAGGACACCGACCCCTCCGGACGGCTGAAGTTCACCCGCAGCATTTCTTTGCTCACCTGTGTGGTAAACTGGGCGGACGCTGGGAAACTCCACAGGCTGTTAGCGCTCTTATCAAACGTATCTTTAAACAAAAACTCCGATACAGTAAAAGTAAAAGTAGTTGAGGCCTTTCCGTAAGTGACCGTAATCGTCTGCTTGCCGGTAGCCGTAGGATTATAACCGGAGATCATCTCATCGGTAACATCTGTGACCCCAATGGAACCATCGATATAATGCAGCATCAGCACAAAAGCGGAGACATCCAGAGCTTTGGCTTCCAGGCTGGTTATCGGCTCCAGTTTGGCATTCACCAGGGAAATTTTATCTACCGCGTCGGGGGATTTCCGCTCCACCGCAGTGACCTTGAAGTCATCGAATTCGCAGGATCCGTTGATAGCGCGGATACCCGCGTAGGGAGTGGTTTCCGCGGTGCTGAAGTCTGAGGAGACAATCGCCAGCTTATTATTAATATAACA
>CALWMQ010000067.1 GCA_944382025.1 uncultured Clostridia bacterium
CACAGAGCCGCAGCTCTACGATCTAAAAAAATGACCCCGGCGCTGGACAGAGCGACCGGGGAGGGCAAAAAAATATTACACGGTCATTATAGGCCGAGAATAGGAGGAAAGTCAATGTTAAAAATTGAAATCAATGGAGCAATGGAAAAAATGACCATGGAGGGGACACGCTTTGACGTGGACGCCGACATGCTCAGAGTCATGAAGCTCTTCAACGAACATCTGAAAAAGCACTTGGGCGAAGATGCAGGAAAAGAAAGGATGACCTTTTTATTCGCCGTCGCCACGCTTCCACCTGAGGAGCTTTCTCGAGCTCACGAGGAGCTCGAGAGAAAATTCCCGGAGCGGGCCCAGAAAGCGGAGGACGCGTTTGCGAAATACATAATGGGGAGGGAATAGAAAGTGAAGCAGATTGATTACCGGACAGCAGTGGAACTGATGGCATTTTCTGGCTGTACCGAGGTTAAGATCATGGTCGTTGAAGTAGATCCGATTGACTGGAACACCCTCTATCAGCTGAACCAGGCAGGCCAGGTGCTCTTTTTTGTACCGGATGATCTTAGCCTGCCCGGCTCCCCCCCCCAAAGAGACGCAGAAAAAGAGGAAGATCGACCGGGGAAAGGTCTGGGCCCTCCATGAGGCGGGGTGGAGTAACGTAAAAATTGCGGACGAGATTGGCTGCAGTGAAAGCAGCATATCTACTATTTTATCATCAAAGGAGGAAAAGAAAGATGCAGATTAAGGTAACATTTGAAACCACAGAAGAGATGGAGCAGTTCTGCCGGATGATCGCCGGAGAAAAAGAGGACAGGGCAAAGCTGCCGGAAGGCAGAAAGGGCGCACCGGTACAGGAAAGCGCACCGACCGCCGTGCCTGCCGGGGCGGCTGTACCGGTTACCGCTCCGGCGATACCCAAGACACCTGCTCCGGTGCCAACCGTATCAGCTCCAGTACCAACCCCGACGCCAACCGCAGGCGCCCCTGTGGCGGCCCCGGTTAATGCCGCTGTGCTCCCTGCGGGAGCCGTGCCCACGTCAGAGCACAGCTACACCCTGGATGATCTGTCCCGGGCGGCTATTACCTTGTTAGACTCAGGGCATCAGCAGGCGGAGCTGCAGCAGCTTCTGGCCCAGTTTGGGGTGGCGGCACTCCCCATGCTGCCTGAAACGCAGTACGGCGCGTTTGCCACGGCGCTGAGAGGATTGGGGGCGAAGATCTGACATGGGAGAGCACGCGTTATTAAGCGCTTCAGCGGCGCATCGGTGGCTTTACTGTACGCCCAGCGCCCGCCTGGAAGAGCAATTCCCGGATAATGGCTCAGAGGCGGCCAGGGAGGGGACCCTGGCCCACAAGCTGGCGGAGCTGAAGCTGCGCAATTACTTTTTTACAGCTGATTTTGGGAAAAGGAAGCTGAACGCCGCCGTGAAAAAGCTGAGGGAAGAGGAAGGCTGGGCGGATGAGATGATGGGGTACACGGATGACTACCTGGACTATGTGAAATCCCTGGCCCTGGCATTCCCCGCGATGCCCAGCACCCGGCTGGAGCAAAGGGTGTCCTTTGATGCCTGGGTCCCGGAGGGGTTTGGTACTGCAGACTGCATCCTTATGTCCGGTGGGGTGCTCCATGTCATTGATTTTAAGTATGGCAAAGGGGTGCCAGTATCGGCGGAAGGGAACCCTCAGCTGAGCCTTTACGCGCTTGGGGCCTATGCGGCTTATCAGCTGCTATACCCAATCGACACGGTCCGGCTGAGCATTGTACAGCCAAGGCTCACAGATGGGATCACAGAATGGGAGTGCAGCCTAAAGGAACTCCTGGCATGGGGGGACTGGGTAAAGGACAGGGCGACGCTTGCCTATGAGGGGAAGGGAGATTACGCGCCAGGGGAAAAGACCTGCCGGTTCTGCCGGGCGAAGGCCCAGTGCAGGGCCAGATCCGACAAGAACGTAGAGCTGGCGTTCCCCATCGGCGAGCTACCGCCACTGATTACGGCCAAAGAGGCAGGCGAACGCCTGATCGCACTGGAGGATGTGGCAAGATACCAGAAGGACCTCCAGGAATGGGCGCTGTCGGAATGCCTGGCCGGCAGGCAGGTGCCCGGCTGGAAGGCCGTGGAAGGACGCGCCGGGAGAGAGTGGAGCGACATGGACCAAGCCTTCGCGGCGCTCCAGAAAAACGGCATCCCGGAGTCCCTGCTGTATGAGCGGGTGCCCCTCACCCTGGCCCAGACAGAAAAGGTTGTGGGCAAGGACCAGTTCGCCGAACTGGTGGGGGCCTATGTGCTGCGGAAGCCTGGAAAGCCGGCACTGGTGAAAGAAAGCGATAAGCGGGACGCGATCGCAAATAAGATTACCGCCGCAGAGGCGTTTAAGGAGGAAAAAGAAGCATGATCGGAGAAGCGACAAACGTAACGACAGGAGAAGTGAGATTAAGCTATGCCCATGTGTTTAAGCCCTACGCGGCTGTACCGGGGCAAGAAGAGAAGTACAGCGTGACTATCCTGGTGCCTAAGAGCGACACTGCGACAAAGGCCCGGATCGATGCGGCCATTGAAGCTGCCAAGCAGAAGGGGATCGCGAATAAATGGAACGGCCAGTGCCCGCCTCTTGTACCCACCCCGGTCTATGACGGAGATGGGACGCGGCCTTCGGACGGGATGCCTTTTGGGGCAGAATGTAAAGGACACTGGGTGTTTACGGCCAGCGCCAAGGCGGACTACCCTCCGGAGGTAGTAGACGCCAACCGTAATCCTATTATCAACCAGTCTGAGATTTACAGCGGCGTGTATGCCTACGTGAACGTAGAGTTCTTCCCCTATCTGTTCGGCGGGGCGAAGAAGGGGATCGGCTGCGGCCTCGGCCCGATTATGAAGTCCCGGGACGGGGAGCCCCTGGGAGGGAGTGCTCCTACGGCGGCCCAGGCATTCGGGGTGCCACAGCAGGCCGCCCCCGGTTACGCCCAGAACATGGGCAGCCCGCAGCAGGCTGTGCCGGGATACGGACAGCCAGCACAGGGGGTTAATCCTATTACAGGGCTGCCGTTCTGACAGAGAGGGCCAGCGCCCCCGGCAGCTTAGGGAGGACGGAAACATATGGGGAAGAAACATCTGAGCATCGATATTGAAACAAAATCAAGTATAGACATAGGGAAGGCTGGGCTATATAAATACGCCCAGTCTCCAGACTTTGAAGTCCTGCTGTTTGCTTACCAGCTGGGGACCCTTCCGGTGCGGGTGATCGACCTGGCACAGGGGGAGACTATCCCGGAGTGGCTTTTAAATGCCTTGCGGGATCCGCGGGTGGTCAAGCATGCGTACAACGCCGCGTTTGAATGGTACTGCTTAAACAGGGCCGGATATGTGACCCCTCTGGAGCAGTGGCGCTGTACCATGGCACATGGGCTTTACTGCGGATATACAGCTGGGCTGGACGCCACCGGAAAAGCTATGGGGCTGCCCCAGGATAAGCGGAAGATGGCTGTGGGCAAGGCCCTGATCCGGTACTTTTGCACCCCCTGTAAGCCTACAAGGGCAAACGGGGGGCGTACCTGGAACCTGCCCCACCATGCCCCGGATAAATGGGAACTTTTTAAAGAATACTGCGGGCAGGACGTGGTAACAGAGCGAGAGATCCTGCGGCGCCTGAGCCAGTTCCCCATGCCGGAAGAGGAAGAGCGGCTCTGGCAGATGGATGTGAGGATGAATGCCTATGGAGTCAGGGTTGATGAGGACCTGATCAAAGGCGCCCTGCGCATTGACCAGGCGTGCAGGAACGAACTGATAGATGAGGCAGTCCGTATTACTGGAGTGGACAATCCAAACAGCACGGTCCAATTGCTGGAGTGGCTGTCCGGTAACGGTCTGGAGACGGATAACCTGAGAAAGGATACGGTGGCGGAGCTGGTGAAGGGGGATTACCCGGCACGCGTCCAGCGGATGTTGGAGATCAGGCAGCAGCTTGGTAAGACATCCGTCAAGAAGTATGTGGCCATGGAGACGGCCAGGTGCGAGGATGGCCGGGTGCGGGGGCTGACCCAGTATTATGGGGCTAACCGGACGGGTCGGTGGGCCGGGCGGCTGGTACAGATGCAGAACCTCCCCCGCAATTACCTGAAAACATTGGATGAGGCCAGGAAAATTGTGAAGGCGCAGAACTATGAGGGCTTAAAACTGATATATGGGAATGTGCCGGACACCTTATCCCAGCTCATCCGCACAGCCTTCATCCCCTCGGAAGGGCATAAGTTTGTGGTGGCGGACTTCTCCGCCATTGAAGCCCGGGTAATCGCCTGGCTGGCGGGGGAGCAGTGGGTGAACGAGGTGTTCGCCACCCACGGGAAGATCTACGAGGCAACGGCGGCCCAGATGTTCCACGTGCCTGTGGAGAAAATCGCAAAGGGGAACCCAGAGTATGGCCTGCGTCAGAAGGGGAAGGTGGCCACCCTCGCGCTGGGGTATCAGGGAGGGACAAACGCGCTGATCGCGATGGGGGCCCTGAACATGGGACTGACGGAGGAGGAGCTTCCCGACATTGTACAGAGATGGCGTGGGGCCAACCGGAGGATCTGTGACCTGTGGTACGCCGTGGAGGAGGCTGCCCTTGCGGCGATGAAAACGGCCAAACCCCAGGCGATCCATGGGCTGATCTTCGCCCAGGAGGGGGACCTGGTGTACGGGCAGTGCTTTTTGACCATCCGGCTGCCAAGCGGGAGGAAGCTCTACTACCCGAAACCCTTCCTGCAGGAGAACCGCTTCGGGAAAATGGCGGTGCATTACTACAGCGTGGGGCAGCAGACAAGGAAGTGGGAAGTGGACTCCACCTACGGCGGGAAGATGACCGAGAACATTGTCCAGGCGATTGCCCGGGACTGCCTGGCTGAGACGCTGAAACGGATTGACAGGAGAGGGCTCCAGGTGGTCTTCCACGTGCATGACGAGGTGATCATTGACGCCCCGATGGACGTGTCTGTAGACGAGGTTTGTGGCCTGATGGCGGAGCCTATCCCCTGGGCGCCGGGACTTATCCTGAAAGGCGCCGGATTTGAGAGCAGTTATTACATGAAGGATTAGGGAGGATTTGTGATGCGTTATAACAGGGAGCTGCGGATCAGCACCGCGGGAAGCAGGAAGGCCACCCATTGGCCCAAGAGCACGATCCTCTGGTCAGAGTTTGCCCGAAGGCTGGAAACACCTGTGCGGGGGACGGAAAGCTACGAAGCGTATCTTGCCATGCCAAAGGCCAGACAGGCGGAATTGAAAGATGTTGGCGGTTATGTGGGCGGCACTTTCACAGGGGATCGGCGGAAAGCCGGCCGTGTGGAAGGGCGGGATCTGGTTACCCTGGATCTGGACAGTATTCCGGCAGGGCAGACGGAGGATATTCTGCGGCGGGTGGATGGACTGGGCTGCGCGGCGGTGGTGTACAGTACCCGGAAGCACTGCGGGTATGCCCCCAGGCTGCGTGTCGTAATCCCCGGGGACCGGACAGCGGGGCCTGACGAGTATGAGCCTGTGGCCAGGAAGCTGGCGTCCCTGATCGGCATAGAGTTCTGTGACCCTACAACTTTTGAGCCTACCAGGCTGATGTACTGGCCAAGCTGCAGCGCGGACGGGGAGTTCGTTTGCCGGCTGTATGACAAGCCCTTCTGCAGCGTGGACGGTCTTTTAGCCATGTATGGTGACTGGACGGATATTTCCCAGTGGCCGCAGGTGCCTGGATCAGAGGCGGAGGAGCGCCGCCGGGTGGCCAGGCAGGAGGATCCCACGACAAAACGAGGGATGATCGGGGCATTCTGCAGGACGTACTCTATTACCCAGGCCATGGACCGTTTTCTGCCCGGGCTTTATGAGGAGACAGTCACACCAGGGCGCTATACCTACACCGGGGGATCGACAGCGGGGGGCGCAGTCGTTTATGACGGAGACCTGTTTTTGTACAGCCATCACGCTACTGATCCATGCTCGGGGCAGCTGGTGAATGCCTTTGACTTGGTCCGGCTGCACAAATACGGGGAGCTGGACGCGGAGGCGAAGGAAGGAACCCCCAATAACAAGCTGCCTTCCTTTATGGCCATGAGCCGGCTGGCGATGGATGACGCGGCAGTATCGGAGCTGATGGCTAAAGAAAAGATGGCTCAGGCCAGAAAAGCGTTCGGGGAGCCTGACGCGCCGACACAGGATGAGGACGATATGGCCTGGCTGTCCCGGCTGACCAGGGACGCCAGCAACCGGTTTGAGAAGACCATCAACAATGCCGTTCTGGTTCTGGAAAATGACCCGAACCTGAAGGGGAAGATTGCGACGGATGAGTTCGCAAGCTGCGGCATGGCGATAGGGCGGCTCCCATGGGATGAACGGGAGGAGAGGCGCCGCTGGAAGGATGTGGATGACGCCGGCTTTTATCGGTACCTGGAGACTTTTTATGGCATTACAGGGCGGGAGAAGCTGGACAACGCCCTGCTTTTGGTGAGCGCCAAAAACAGGGTCAATGACGTGAAGGATTACCTGCAGGGGCTCTCCTGGGATGGTACAAAGCGGGTGGACACACTGCTTTTTGACTACCTGGGGGCGGAGGATAACGCGTATACCAGGGCAGTAATGCGCAAGTCCCTGTGCGCCGCCGTGGCAAGGGCCGTGGTGGGCGGAATAAAATTTGACAATATGCCTATTTTCGTAGGACCTCAGGGAATTGGGAAAAGCACGTTTCTTTCTATCCTGGGGAAATCCTGGTTCTCAGACTCCCTGACGACCTTTGAGGGCAAGGAAGCCGCAGAACTGATCCAGGGCACATGGATCAATGAGATCGGGGAACTGACAGCCTTCACCAGGCAGGAGACCCAGGTAATCAAACAGTTTTTAAGCAAGACAGATGATATTTACCGGGCGGCTTACGGGCGCCGGACGGAGAAATATCCCCGGCGCTGCGTGTTTTTCGGGACAAGCAATGATACAGAATTTCTGAAGGATACCACGGGAAACCGCCGGTTCTGGCCGGTGGATGTGGGTATACACCCTGCCCTAAAATCAGTCTGGGGGCAGCTGCCAAGGGAGGTAGACCAGATCTGGGCGGAAGCCTATACCTACTGGCAGCTGGGGGAAAAGCTGTTCCTGCCGGCGGAGGTTGAACAGATGGCCCAGGCCGCGCAGATGGAGCATAGGGAGTCCTCCGGAAAAGAAGGGATTATTCTGGAGTTTTTGGAACGGGGAATACCGGAGAACTGGAGCAGCATGAAATTAAATGACCGCAGGATGTACCTGAATGGAAACCTACGTTTGCCTGATGGCACAAAGCTGTCCCCCAGGGATGCGGTATGCGCCGTTGAAATCTGGACCGAGTGCTTCGGCGGGGATCCCAGGTATATGACCAGAAGGGACAGCGCGGAGATCAACGGGATCCTGACTGGAATCCCCGGGTGGGTTAAGACACGCACCCCTAGAAAATTTGGGGAGTACGGATCCCAAAGAGGGTTTGAGCGAACTACAAAACCATCTTAAAAGAATGTAGTTGAATGTAGCTTGTAGTTTTTTGTGAAACTACATTTCTACATTGTACTACATCCAATGTAGCTTTAAAAAAGCCCATAAAATCAATAAAAAATCTATATTAACTACAAAACTACAAACTTTCTATATGAATGAAAAAATAAATAAAAATATAATACCTAGTATTACCTAACGCGCCTAAAAAGTAACACATACACGTGCGCGCGGAAGGTAGGAGGCAAGAAAAAAAATGCGGGAACGGGACATCGAGAAAATCTTGAAGGACGAAATGAAAAAGCTGGGAGGGCAGGCGTACAAGTGGGTGAGCCCAGGCAATGCCGGGGTGCCTGACAGGATAGTGGTCTTCCCGGGAAGACCGCCGGTATTCGCGGAACTGAAGGCAGAGACCGGGAAACTGACCCCGCTGCAGCAGGCGCAGATCAAACGCCTCAGGGAGCTGGGGCAGGATGTGGCGGTTATCCGGGGGATAGACGGGTTGAGCCAGTTTTTCCAGGACCGGGGCTTTGAGGAGACGAGCAAAGCCATTGACTGCCGTTATGAGTTGTGAGGTGGATGGAATGAAATTTGAGCCACATGCATACCAGAGGCACTGCATTGAGCAGATTATCAAGATTAAAAAACTGGGGCTGTTCCTGGATATGGGGCTTGGCAAGACCGTTACTACCCTGACAGCCGTGCGAGAACTGAAGTATGACCGGTTTGAGGTCCGCCGGGTGCTGGTGATCGTGCCCAAGAAGGTGGCGGAAGGAACCTGGAGCAGGGAGAAGGATAAGTGGGACCACACCAGGATCTTAAGAGTTTCCCAGGTCCTTGGCAGCCAGGCCAAGCGGATCCGGGCGTTGAACACGCCGGCGGATGTGTATATCATCAACCGGGAGAATGTGTGCTGGCTGGTGGACTACTACCGGAATGACTGGCCCTTCGACATGGTGGTGGTGGATGAGTCCAGCAGCTTCAAGAGCCACAGCGCAAAGAGGTTCAAGGCGCTGGCCAGTGTATCCGCGAAGATCGACCGGATGGTGGAACTGACCGGTACCCCATCACCTAACGGGCTGGACGATTTGTGGGCTCAGATTTTCCTGCTGGATGGGGGCGAACGGCTGGGGCGGCGGTACACCCACTTCAGGGAACGGTATTTTGATCCGGGAAGAAGAGGGGCGGACGGCATGGTGTACGACTACAAGGCCAAGCCCGGGAGCGGGGAGAGCATCCTGGGGAGGATCTCAGACATCTGCATCTCCATGAAGGCGGAAGATTACCTGCAGCTGCCGGATTTAACAGTCCATGAGATCCCGGTGGTACTGGATCCGAAGGCAGAGAGGGCTTATCGGGAATTGGAACGGAAGATGGTTCTGGAGCTGCCGAGGGACGAAGAGATCAGCGTGACCAATGCGGCGGCCCTGTCAAACAAGCTGCTGCAGCTGGCCAACGGGGCGCTTTACGATGATGACAAGGGGGTGCATGAGATCCACGGGTGCAAGCTTGAGGCATTCCTGGAACTGATTGAAAGCCTTCAGGGAAAGCCGGCGCTGGTGTTTTACAGTTTTCGTCATGACCGTGACCGGATCATGGACGCCTTGGCCAAAAGCAGGATGCGCGTCCGGGAACTGAAAGGCCCACAGGATGAGGATGACTGGAACGCCGGGAGGATTGACGTCCTACTGGCCCATCCGGCCAGCGCCGCCTATGGCCTAAACCTCCAGCAGGGAGGAAACCATGTGATCTGGTTTGGGCTTACCTGGAATTATGAGCTGTATACCCAGGCAAACAAAAGGCTTCACCGGCAGGGGCAGACCCAGAAGGTCATTATCCATCACCTGGTCTGTACAGGTACCAGAGATGAGGATGTGATGGCAGCTCTGCAGCACAAAGAGGACGCCCAGAATTGGGTCATGGAGAGCCTGAAAGCAAGAATACGGGCAGTAAAGGAGGGCACATGAAAAGGAGCATAGACGTTAAAGCGAGAATGAAAGCGGCGGGAGAGTGCGTTTCGGCCGCCACAAAACACCGGGAGTCAGTGTACAAAGTAAAATGCCAGGGATGCGGCAAGGAAATCCGGTCAGACGAAGAACTTGGTGAGGTTGATTATGTGAAAACCAAGCGAGGCACGGAGCTGTTCTTCCACAGGGCGTGTGCGGGGAATGTTTGGAGCCACGGGATTGTATGATAAGCGGTAACGAGAGAAATGAGAGTGGGCAACGATTGAGTAAAGAGTCAACAAAGCTGAAAAATGAGCTGGACAAGCTCTCCGGCCTTATCATAGGCAAAAACGCCCTGCAGTCTCCGCTGAGTTTTTGGGAGCGGTACGATGCATGGCGGGATGCAGCGAAGGGGCTGGAGAAAGCGATACGGGAAATGGGGGATAAACAAAAATGCATGAAAGATTAACGGCCGAAAGATTTGGGGAGATCATGGATGATTTTCTCAAGAAGAATGAAATTAATATGCTGATCACTCTTCCAGAAGGAACTTTAGAACCGAGGATCTCGGATAACACAGGGATGGGTCCTGTGGTACAGTTTTATATATTGCTGGCTGCAATACCAACGGTTTTTAAGGCGATGTTCGAACTGATGGGACTGGATGAAAATGAAAAGGAGAGTCTGATCGACGGAATGCTGGAACTTGTCAAGAACGAGATGGTGAAACCAGGAAGTGAGATGGAAAAAAATTTGGAGGGAATGGAAGATGAACGGGATTGAGCTGAAGCCGTGTCCTTGCTGCGGCACTGAACCATATACACATTTTACAGTATTAAAAAATGACGAACTGCATGGATTTGTGTCCTGCAATAACCCAAAATGCGCTTTGAAAATGAGCTTTGCCATCAAACCGTCAAGTATTCTGTTAAATTTTAATGATGTTATTAACGGACTTCATGATATTGCAGATAGATGGAATAGGAGGGCGAACAGAATGAGCAGTATTTAAGCAGCCAGGGAGGAGAGACATGAGCAAGAAAGGACATAAAGGGCCGCACGTAACAAAAAAGACGGATAACCCAGCAATGCCGGAGTTCAAGAAGCTGGATCTGAAGCCAGGGGATCATGTGATCCTGCGGGTGAGGCAGGTAAAGGGAATCAGTGACGTGCCAGGGGCATTGATCGAAAAGGAGTACATATTTGTCAAAAAGTACCCGCACCATTACTTTTTTAAGGACTTGAGCGGTTTTCGGGAAAGTTTTACTGCTCAGGAGCTGAGGGAGATTATAAAGCAATGAGAGGAGAGTGTTAGCGCGTGAGAACTAGGTATAAAAGCTACAGCGATTACGGAATACCTATGGATTTACAGAAAAAGCTGATCGTTAAATGCAGAAATTTAGAACAGCAAGATAGGTTTCATTTATTTCAATCCGCAATCAGCGCAGCGCCTGGTCTGGAAATTCCGATTTACGAAAGCCTGACAACTGGATCGGGCTATAGAACCATGCTAAACATAGGGAAACAGATACCGGCAAAAGAGGATGATTTTTACGCCTACCGGCGGAAAACTTTAGCAACGTTCTATGATAGGCTGCGACTGTTTGGACGCTGGAAAGACTAAAAATGTGGGGAGAAGTAACACGCGCCCCGTATGGTAAAATTAGTATAGGAACTGTGCGGGGCGGGAAAGGAAGAATATGCGAGTAATTGAAGCACTTCGTTATATATCCGCTGAATGGGTTATATTTTGCGATTTAGACCAGAAAGACCATTCAAAAGTATTCTCAAAGCGCATGAAGAAGAAAAATATTCCTTGGGAGAAATTACAGAGGATTGAATGGAAATGGGTAAGTAGTGTAAATTTTGATTCAAGGGACGGAACACTGATAATACGGTATTCTGCAAAAAGACCGATATATGAGAGAGGATATGAGAAATGAAAATTACGATAGAAATTCCAGATGAGGAAATTAAAGATGCCGTGCTGAATGTGGTGGCACAGCAGTATTATAAAGACTATTCTCCTGACAGGCGTAATGTTGACAGAGTGGTTTCTGAATGTGTTCGGAAAGTGATTTATGAGGACAAAGAACGGATTACAGACCGGATTGTGTCGCAGGCGAGCAGGCATTTAAGGAATGTAGCGGCAAAGAAGTTTGTCGAACAGTTAAATGATGAACCTTAACGCTACCATGAAAAAGCTCCAGCGCGCTATCCTTACCACCGGCCTAGTAATCAAAATCGGAACCAGCCAATTCTACAGCCCGGAGCAGGAGCGCATGATAACCATGTGGATATTGTCAACGCCTACACTGCAAAACGGGCGGAACGGCTGGAGAATGAGGGGCTATGAGATATTACGGAGCGCGTCGGCGGTGGAAGCGGTGAAGTGTCTGGCGGAGATATGGGAGCAGACGAAAGGATGGAAGAATGAATAAAACATGTGAGCACTGTGAAAAAGCAGACGGTAGGGAGGATTATTTAAAATGCGATAATCCATGCCAGACTGCGAAAAAGTGTTATGAAAGCGATAGAAAGTTATTAAATGTTTTGGCCGGATTTATGCCGGAGATTTCAGGGCAGGACGGTGACTAAATGCTTACACCGAAGCAAAAGGCGTTTGCGGATTATTACATAGGGTGTGGGAATGCGGCGGAGGCGGCGAGAAAAGCAGGATACAGCCTGCGTACGGCAGACGCGATAGGAAGGGAAAACCTACGGAAACCTGCGATTTCAGCATATATAGCGGAACGGCAAGCAGAGATTGAAAAACAGGCCGGGCGCGATATTATGTCGCTGACAGAGATCCAGGTGCGCCGCTCTAAAATTGCAAATGGCCTTTTGACTGATAACTTCGGTTTTACGCCTGATTTTTCCGACCAGCTAAAGGCCATGAATGACCTTGAAAAGACACTTACAATCAAGGCAGAGCAGGAAAGGAAAGAAAAGGCCGCAGAGGCCGCTAGAGCCGCAGGAGAGTACCATATTGACCTTGATATTGTCGCAGATGTATTCCATCCTATGATAAGGGATATACGCAAGGGGAAGCATTCGGAATATGTTTTACCTGGGGGACGTGGTTCAGCCAAGTCCTCCGGGATTTCCTGCATTATACCGGAGCTAATCAAAAATAACTCAGATATGCACGCCCTTATTCTCCGTAAAGTGGGAAACACTATCAAGGATTCCGTATATGCGCAGATGAAATGGGCGATTGCAAAGCTAGGGCTGGAAGAGGAATTTCGGTTCAAAGTATCGCCCTTTGAAATTACATACATTCCGACCGGGCAGAAAATATTCTTCCGGGGTGCTGATGATCCGCTAAAAATTAAATCAATCAAGCCGGAGTTTGGATATATCGGTATTCTCTGGCTGGAAGAGTTGGATCAGTACGCGGGGCCAGAGGAAGTCAGAAGCATACAACAGTCTGCTATCCGTGGCGGCGATAAGGCGTTCCGTTTTAAGTCCTTCAACCCGCCCAGAAGTAAAAATAACTGGGCGAATGAGTACACGGAAGAAGCTGAGACACAGAATGACGCCGCTATGGTGGTCAGAAGCACTTATCTTAACGTAGACCCTGACTGGCTGGGAGAACAGTTTATCAATGACGCTGAACACTTAAAGGAAGTCAATCCGGACGCTTACGAAAACGAGTATATGGGCAAGGCGAACGGTAACGGCGGGAATGTCTTTGAATACATTGAGGATAGGCCGATTACAGATGAAGAAATCTCCCACATGGACAGGATATATCAGGGCGTAGACTTCGGCTGGTATCCTGACGCATACGCATTTATTCGGGCTTATTATGACAGCGCAAGAGAGAAAATCTATCTGATAGATGAAAACTATGTGAATAAGACCAGCAATGAGCTAACGGCACAATGGATAAAAGAAAAAGGCTATGACGATTACAGGATTATCTGCGACAGTGCAGAGCCGAAGTCAATCAGCGATTACCGGGACATGGGGCTTCCAGCAGTTGGGGCAATTAAAGGGCCGGGAAGCGTGGAATACGGCTTTAAGTGGCTCCAGCGACGAACAATCGTAATTGATAGGAACCGAACACCGAACGCATACGATGAATTTACCCGGTATGAATATGACCGTGACAAGGACGGGAATATCATCAGCGGGTATCCAGACGGAAACGACCATGCGATTTCTGCTGTAAGATATGCGTTTGAGCCGTTATTTAACAGGAGAGGAAATAGTGCATGAGTTTATATAACGTAAAATATCCAAATCTGGAATTGATTGAATACAAATTCAGGCAAATCTTAAATAA
>CALWMQ010000068.1 GCA_944382025.1 uncultured Clostridia bacterium
ACAAGAAAATTCTGGCGCACGATATTGCCCGGACAGAAATATAAAGTGATCAGCCCCTGAAGGGTACTGTCCTCCACAGACGCAAACCCAAACGCGGCGCTGGGATCCGGCAGAATCAAGGGTTGCAAATCCGTAAAAGCGGCCCGCCCCTGCTGGGCAGCCTTCCGGAAGGCCGCCGCCAGATCAGCGGTAGTCTGCCCCTCAGACAGGCAGCTTCGCCAGCGGAGAGCATGGTGGCGGCAGCTGATCCAGGCGTTCAGATTCCAATACCGGCGGAAATGGCTTCGGGATGTGGCGAATACGTCCAGCAGATGCCCGTTGCGGTACAGCCGCAGCATCAGATGCTCCCCGGAACAAACCACCCCTACAGCCCGCGCTCCCATTTTCCTGGTCAGGCATCGGCCTAAACCGTCTAAGGCGTCTATGTCCATCCGGTCGGCGCAGTCATCATACACCGCCCATCCGTGAGAAGTAGCGGCAAACCGGACGGTACGCAGGGCACTCTCCCTCCCGCATCCCACCAGGCCTTGCCGGTCCATGTGGGCGGTAATGGCATAAATCAGCCGCTCCTGCGGCATCTCTATTTTCTGCCCAGGAACCAGTTGAAGGCACGCGTATTCCCGGATCATACCTTTTCCCCTTTCCAAACGGATTTTCCGTAAAAGGCTCTTGACAGCCACGCTTACAGGATATACAATATCTAGTGTTCCAAAAGATAAACATATGAATATATTGTAAAAAATGGAAAATCCATAAAGAGATTTTTCCATATGGCACCGGTGAGGGAAAATCGGCCAATCCGGAAAAACTCACCCCAAATTCTCTTTTTCCCCGGTACCGGAACTATTATAACACGGGATCTCCCCAGGTTACAACGAATCTCCCCAGTGTTTACAGAGACTTAAGAAGTGAGGCGGAAACCGTCAGAAACCGACAGATATACTGCCGGAACAGAAACCGCCTGAAAACCAAAAGAGAGAGGACTGGTCTGTCAAATGGAAATTAGCCAGAATGCCCGCACGGTGTTGGAACGCCGGTATCTGATCCGGGACGACAAGGGAAACCCTACTGAAACGGTGGAAGAACTCTTCCGCCGGGTAGCCAGAGCCATTGCTCAGTCGGATAAGGCCTATGACAAAGACGCCGATTTGGCCGCCCTGGAAGAGGAATTTTACGGCATGATGACCCGCTTGGAATTCCTGCCCAATTCCCCTACCCTGATGAACGCCGGACGCCCTCTGGGCCAGCTGTCCGCCTGCTTTGTACTGCCGGTGGAAGACAGTATGGAGGCCATCTTTGAAGCCATTAAGCAGGCCGCCCTTATCCATAAATCCGGCGGCGGCACCGGTTTCTCTTTTTCCCGCCTGCGCCCGTCCGGATCCACCGTCAATTCCACCGGCGGCGTGGCCAGCGGCCCTATCAGCTTTATGCGGGTCTTCAACATGGCTACCGAGGCCGTCAAGCAAGGCGGTACCCGCCGCGGCGCCAATATGGGCATCCTTCGGGTGGATCACCCGGATATCCTGAATTTCATCAACTGTAAAGCCGATAACGCCGATATCACCAACTTCAATATCTCGGTGGGAATTACCGAAAAATTTATGGAGGCGGTGGAAAAGGGCGCCATGTATGATCTGGTGGACCCCAGTACCAAACAGGTCACCGGGCAGCTCAACGCCAAGGAAGTGTTTGATAAGATCGTGTACGCCGCCTGGAGGAACGGGGAACCCGGCATCATCTTCCTGGACCGGCTCAACCGGGACAATGTGGTCCCCCGCCAGGGCGAAATCGAGTCTACCAACCCCTGCGGCGAACAGCCGCTGCTGCCCTATGAAAGCTGCAACCTGGGTTCCATCAACCTGGTGAAAATGCTGAAAAAGGACCCGGAGGGGTTCCGCATCGATTGGGATAAGCTGGCCTCCACCGTGACAAAAGCCGTCCATTTCCTGGACAACGTGATTGACGCCAACAAATACCCCCTGGAACAGATCGACTTTACTACCAAGCAGACCCGTAAAATAGGCCTGGGTATTATGGGCTGGGCCGATATGCTGCTGTATCTGGGAATCCCCTACAACTCCGATGAGGCGGTACAGCTGGCGGATAAGCTCATGGCCTATATTACCGCTACCGGTCGGGCCGCCAGCCGGGAGCTGGCGAAAGTACGCGGACCCTTCCCCCTGTTCCACGAGAGCATCTTCAAGGATGGGGAACCCCTGCGCAACGCTACGGTCACCACCATCGCCCCAACCGGTACCTTGTCCATTATCGCCGGGGTTTCTTCCGGCGTGGAACCGGTTTTCGCTTATGTATACATCCGCAGCATTATGGACCGGACCGAGATGATTGAGGTCAATCCCGTCCTCAAAGAACGCCTGGAAGCCATCGGCCTGTACTCGGACGACCTGATGCGCCGTATCTCCCAGGAGGGGACGATTGCCCATATGGAGGAGATCCCTCAGGAGATCCGCCGGGTATTCGTATCAGCCCATGACATCAGCCCCCTGTACCACACCAAGATGCAGGCGGCGTTCCAGAACCATACGGATAACGCTGTTTCCAAAACGGTGAATTTCCCCCATGACGCTACCCAGGAGGAAGTCGCTGAGGTGTATACCCTGGCTTATCAACTGGGCTGCAAAGGGGTTACCATCTACCGGGACGGCAGCCGTGAGATCCAGGTGCTGAATCTGGCTAAAAAAGAGGAAAAGCCTGCCGGGGAAACCGCGGAAACGGCAGCACCGGCTGAAACGCCCGTTCCCCCACGGGGTCCCATTGTCCCTCGCCCCCGCCCCGATGTCACCATGGGCCTGACCGAAAAGGTGGCTATCGGCTGCGGTAACCTGTATATTACCGTGAATTATGACGAAGAGGGTATTTGCGAGGTATTCACTAATACAGGCAAAGCGGGCGGCTGCCCCTCCCAGTCAGAAGCTACGGCCCGGCTGGTATCGGTTGCCCTGCGCTCCGGTATGGATGTGAAAACCATTGTGGGCCAGCTCCGGGGCATCCGTTGTCCCTCCACCATCCGGCAGCAGGGCATGAAATGTACTTCCTGTCCTGACGCTATTGCCCGGGTCATCGAAAAGGTGGTTGCCTCTAAAGAATTTAAAGCGGTTGCCTCCCATTATGTGTCCGGCAATACGGAACAGGCTGAAAAGCTGGCCGCGGCCGCGCCTAAAAAGGCATCGGATACCCGTGTCCCCGCGGTTGCCGCCCAGATCCGGACCTGTCCGGAATGCGGCGCTAAGGTGGAACATGAAGGCGGCTGTGTCATGTGCCGAAACTGCGGATATTCCAAATGCGGATAACCACTAAATGGCCCCCCATGCGGCGTACAACGCCCCATGGGGGGCTTGGCCGTGGCTGTCCCGCCGGAACCGGTCAAGCCCCCTTCCGCATCCCTTTTCCAGGGGTCCGCCCTCCCAAAAGGGCGCAGCGGCGGCCCCCGGTCCCCCACCGCCTTTTGAAAAAGGCAGCAGGGGCTTTATTGTACAGCATTCTCGCTGGTTTGCTCCTTGGGGCCCGGCTGTCGACGGGAGAAGGTACCCCCTTCTCCCGTCAAGGCGTTTTTTCCCTCCTTTTTCTGTCCTTTCCCTTGCGGGGGGCTGTGGCCCCGCTTGATCTTTCAGGCCGGCCCGGCAGGCGGCATGTTCTCCCCTCTACCACCGGATCACTCCCCATTCCCCCCCTGCCTCTTCTTTTGCCAGCCGCTGGCCCGTAGGTCTCCCTTACAGCGTGTCCATCCCCTCATTGGCTTGGGCAAACACCCATACACTATCCTTTCGCCTGAAATAGCCTGGCAACCCATGACAGCCCCTCTTTTCCCTTGCCCCCGGCATATGGGAAAAGAGGGGCTGTTCTTCTTTCCAATCAGCCGTCCCGCCTAACATGTCCAATATATTGTGTCCAGCATGGCTGTCACAGCATAGGATAAGGCAGGGACAATCCTCCCCAGGCAAAAAATTAGGAGGCAACGCTATGGGTGTTACAAGCTCAAATAAGGGAATCAATGTGGACCGTATCGATTGTAACGGGACGCTGAAGGTAACCCTTGCCCTTTCAGCCTCGCCGGATATTTCCTCCAATCCTACCGATATCGTTTTGGTGTTGGACCGTTCCGGCAGTATGGCTGGCAGCCCCCTTGCCAATATGAAGGCTGGGGCAAAAACTTTTATTGATATCATTGACCAGTCTACCGATGATTCCCAGGACGGGAACATTGGTTCCGGCAGCCGCATCGGAATCGTGAGCTTTTCCGATACCGCTACGGCAAACGCACAATTGATTACCTCGGTAGCCACGCTGAGAAGCGCTGTGGACAGCCTGACCGCAGGCGGAGCTACCAATCACGCGGCCGCGTTTGCGAAGGCTACCGAACTGTTTGATCCGCTGTCCGCCAACGCAAAAGTGATCGTTATGTTTACCGATGGCAAAACCACCGCCGGCCCGCCACCCGCTCCGATTGCCGCGGCTGCTCGGGCAGCCGGCGTCATTATTTACTGTATTGGCTTAATCGGATCAGACGGAATCGATGTCAGCGTGCTGAATGACTGGGCTACCGATCCAGACGCTTCCCATGTGGCCGCCACCCCGGATGACGCTGACTTGGAAGAACTGTTCAAGGACTTAGCCGCCAACATTTCCAAAACAGGCGCTACCAACATTGTGATCGATGAAGTCATCAGCCCTGATTTCACCATTACCAGTGTGTCCCCACCCACCAAAGGAACCGCTATGATGATGGATTCCAACACCATCCAGTGGAAAATCCAGGAACTGGGTGTCTCCGCTAATGAGGGCGCCTCTTTAGAGTTCGATATTCAGCATATCGCTCAGAGCTCCGGCGAAAAGCTGGTGAACCAGTCCATCACCTATTCCGATACGGAAGGGAACGTGGTTGTTTTCCCGGATCCTTCCGTAACCGTAGAATGCGGTATTGTCGTGACGCCGGAACCTTGCCCTATTCCCGTGGATCTAACCATTGACGGATGCCAGGATTCTGCTGTCATAGACGCGGGGGACACATACCTGCAGTCTTTAGGACGGATTCTCCAGCTGGATGTTACGGTCAAAAATGTCTGCCCCGGCAAACGTGTCGCTTTAGGGATTATCCTGACCGAGGTGGATCCCAACGGCATGGAATATCAGCGGGGCATGAAAGCCATTACCATTCCGGCCCACAGCTTTCCAAGCTGCCGGGATGTATTGGTGAAATGCGTCAAGTTTGTGCTCCCGGAAGATCTGGATGTATCCGGAGGAAACCCGGATGCCATGTGTAACGCCAGAAATTTTAAAGCGCGCTTTATTGCCCATACAATTGATACCGATTATCGATGCTGTGATTCGGTCATTACCCTCCGATAACCGGCCATACCGGCGGCAAGCCCTTTCCTCCCCTACGGCTTGCCGCCGGCGTCCTGGCTATGCCCTGGGCATCAGCCCGTAACCGCCGGTCATACCGTCCTGAAACAACGGGATATGGGGCGGCCAATAGGTAAACAGCATAAACAGAAGGATGACCAGGGCAAAAACCACAAGGATATAGTTGGCCTGGATTCCCCTGCCGTGCCGATAAACATGCAGGCCTAGCAGCTGGCCCAACGCAACAGCTAGCAGCAGGATCAGGATATCCACCCATAGAAGCTCCACCCCAAAAGCCCCTGTATAAAAATAGTATAATAACGGCATAGCCGCTAAAGAGACCAGCAGAGCTGTCAGGACACCTGTAAACCACTTGTTTTTGTCAATTTGGTACCGATTTTTCTGAAAAGCATAGTAGAGCAGCCACCAGAGGATCATAGGCCAAAGGACCATTTTGGAATGTTCCCATATGCTTTCATTGACAGGCGCCAACAAACCCACAATCGGGGATTCCCAAAGAAGGTTGTACAGGAAATGCATGATAGACCCCGCAATAAATAACAGGGGAATCCCCACTACAATCCATCTTTCAGGCCGCCATAACGACTCATGCCGCATAATGTTCCCTCCTCAGCATAGACTGGTCTCAGTATATGCTGAGGTATCAACAGACATCCCCCACATTGATAACCGGCAACAACCGCTTATCTTCCTCATATAATGCTATGAAGTCTTTTTCAGGAGGTGAGAAAATATGAACCGCGGTACATGTGGCCACGCTAACCCTCCCATCAAGGATCATGGACCGGAACCGTTCATCGCCAATATCCGCTGTTTGGCGAAAATGAACCGCAACTTCCGGACGGCATTATGGACCGGAGAACATTTACAGGTAACCTTGATGTGCATCCCGGTTGGCGGTGAGATCGGGTTGGAAATGCACGACAATCTTGATCAGTTCATCCGGGTGGAAGATGGGTGCGCGTTGGTGAAAATGGGAAAATGTCAGGACTGCTTAAGCTGTCAGCAGACAATAAACAGTAACTATGCTATTTTGGTCCCAGCGTGTACATGGCATAATATTATCAATATTGGCCGTACACCCCTCAAGCTATATTCCATTTACGCGCCGCCTCAGCATCCCTTTGGAACTATCCATAAAACAAAGGAACAGGCGGAATGTATGGAAAAACGCCAGTCATGAAAGGACAGGACCATGGAGGAAACGCCCATTCCCCTTGCGGCTGGAACTGAGGCAGAACCGACATCCCTCTGGGAGAAGGTTTCGGCCAGAGGAAACGCGCTTCTCCGCGCCGTAAAGCCATCTTTCCTGTCCCAGCCCCAGCTGTGCATGGCAAAAGACGCATAAAAGCCGGCATCCTAAGGATGCCGGCTTTGTGCCGCTTTGTACGGCGACAGCCATCACGTTGATACCGTTCCAGGACATCAATACGGATAAAAGAACTGCTTCGCGCCATCTGCTTTCCTTGTAAAACAGGCTTTCCCCAGTCCATTGCTCCGGCGCTGCCGGAATCAAGCAGGCGGAAAACAATGGCTACCGCACCATCGGACTTATACGTCGGGGTATGGTCTTTCCACGAGCGGGGACATCCTCGTTCCGGCTAAAACCAGGGTGTTCGACCCGATACCGCCGCCGGCAGTTTCATCATACCCGGGAACCAGTAACAGGATGTTACAGGGTTTCCGGCTTCTGGTGAGCGGGTATTTTATCCCGCCAGCCCATCGCAGACCACCTGATGATCCCGGTCAGCCGACACCACAATACAATGGCCCGCGAAATAGTCCGGGCAACAACACAGATAGATGTCCATGGCGGGGTGATCCCATCCATCCTCAAAGCTCAGCTGAACACCGTCCGGATAAAGGCTTTGACAAAAAGCCTTTTCGGTCACGGGCAGGAACACCTTCTGCCCGTCCTCCATCACGTAGCAATCCTGGGTTTCCTCCTCGGCTCTCTGGGCTCCGGAAACCCAATCCTCCGCCAGCGCTGCCATGCCGTCTTGAAGTAATGCCCGGGCCACTGTGGGAAATGCCTGTTCCAGCCATTGGAGCTCCCGCTGAACCTCCGGCAGATGGGCTTCCAGGGACTCCTCCTTTCCGGAGCCGTCCTCGGCGAGGGTGAGAACCAGCCGTACCCCCTCCCTGCCCCACAGGCAAATCTGCGCCTCATAATCCCGGCCCTCACCGGCCGTAAAATCTCCTATGATCATACCTTTCTGGATTCTCCTTTACACATCCGGCGTCCTTTTCTCCCAAAGCCCGGAGAGATCGATTCCTAAACCTCCGTCTCCTTCAGGGCCTCCATAACCTTTACCGCGAAGGCCGCCGCCTCCTCCAGATCCCGGGGATCCGGATGGGAACGGGCGGCTTCAAAATTCTCCAGGAAAGCCTGCACACGGCTATCGTCCGGCTGCCGTTCCCTCATTGCTTCATAACGTTTTTTCACACTGTCCGGCATACGGCCCTGACACATGAAGCTGTCCACCAGGCAAGCGTCATGGGGAAGGCAGGCGGCTGCCCGGGACAGAATCCCCTGAAAATACTCAGCGGATCCGCCAAAACCAGCCGTCCCGAACAAGGCCACTTTTTTTCCGCTCAGGCGGGACAAGAACGTCCGGACAGCCTCGTCACAGGTTCCCTTATCGGTCCAAAAGCCCACAAAAATCAGCGGGGCCTGGGGAACCGCGTCCCCAATTTCCCCATAAGCCGCACAGCCTTTTTCCGGCAGGGCCTGACGAATAGCCTCCGCCACACGCCTGGTATTGCCGGTGATACTGCTGTACTGCACCGCATAGGTCAAAACGATCTCCTCCTTTTCAAAGACGGCCCGGACAGTTCCTGATAAGGGCCCCGGCCCAAAATCTCCCTTGACCGCCGGCCCCGAAAAAGGACGGCCCGCCGCCATTCTGGGCCAAATGTCACTATTCGTTGCTTGCGGACAGATGGATTTGCCAGTATACTGGGCAGGAGAAGGAGGCTTCTGTCATGATTGAAACCAATATCCGGAGATTTCGCAAAAAAGCGGGACTCAGCCAGGATGAACTGGCGGTAAAACTGTCGGTGGTAAGGCAGACCGTCTCCAAATGGGAAAACGGCCTGTCGGTTCCCGACGCGGAAATGGTCATACGCATGGCCCAGGTGCTGGGGGTATCGGTCAATCAGCTCCTGGGGGCCGAGTTCCGGGATGAATCAGAAGATTTGGCGGAACAGCTGGCTCAGGCCAACGCCCTTCTTGCCCAAAAGAATCAAGCCCTGCGCCTGATGAAAGCCGCCAATCAAAAAAGAGGCCTGCTTTTGTTTCTGTCTGTTCTGGCGGTCCTGCTGTCCATGGCTGTAAAAAATCCTGTTTTGTCCCCCATCCTCACCGGCCTTTGCCTGCTGGCGGCGCTGGTCGTCCTGTACCGCAATCTGGCCCTGCTGACCCAAGTGACCACGGAAAACGCCGATATACGGCCGCTGAAAAGTGTAACCATCCTCAATATCGGCCTTCTGCTGGGCTGCGCTGTCTTCAGCGCGCTGGCGGGAGCAGGGCTTATCCGGCTCTCCGAAAAAGGGGAACAGCTGTGCGCCATGTTCCTGGTGGCCGCCATCATGATCATATCCGGACTGCTCTCCCCAAAACTCCCCTTTAACCGGCATACAGGCCTGCGTCTGCCCTGGACGGTTCAGGATGAGGAAACCTGGAACCTGGCCCACCGTATTCTGGGCTATACCGCTGTTCCCACAGCTTTGTTCTATCTGGCGGGGGCCTTGGCTATAGGCCATCTTGAAGCGGTAACCTTGGCGGCAATGGCCGCCTGGATCGGCATTCCGGCCCTGATTTCCTACCGGTTCTTCCGCCGCAAAACCCACGGCAAAGGATAGTCACCGGCCATTACAGAACGTCCAGCGTCAGTTCCCCGTCCCGAAGGCACAGAGCCATGGCGGTGGGAGGATTGTCGCACCGTTCCACAATCAGGGAGGCGATCTTGTCTTCCACCTGACGGCGTATGGCGTTGCGCAGATCCCTGGCGCCCCGTTTCCCGCCGTAGGAATCCTGGGCCAGCTTTTCCGCCGATTCCGGCGTCCAGGTAAAGGTAATGCCCCGTTCCTCCAGAGGACCTTTCAGCTCGCCCAGCATCAGATCCGCTATCCGGCGGAAATCCTCCTGCCGCAGCGGAGCGAAATACACGATCTCATCCACCCGGCTGATAAACTCGGGGCGCAGGAAATCCGACAGAGCCTTAGCCGCCTTATCCTTAGAAGCCTGGGCATCGGATTTGCCGAACCCCATCAGGTTTTCCCGGAACTGGCTGCCCGCGTTGGAGGTCATGACAATGACCGTATTTTCAAAATTGACAACCCGGCCATGGGCGTCGGTAACCCGTCCCTCGTCCAGGATCTGGAGCAGAATATTGAGTACATCGGGATGGGCCTTTTCGATTTCGTCGAACAGGATCACCGAATAGGGCTTGCGCCGGACTTTCTCGGTCAGCTGCCCGGCCTCCTCATAGCCTACATAGCCCGGCGGGGAACCGATGATCCGGGACACCGCGTATTTCTCCATAAATTCCGACATATCCAGCCGGATAAGGGTTTCCGGGGTGTCAAACAGCTGGGATGCCAGTACTTTCACCAGTTCGGTTTTCCCGACACCGGTGGGCCCCACAAAGATGAAGGAGGCAGGACGGCGGCGGGGACTGATCTGTACCCGGCTGCGGCGGATAGCCGCCGCCACCAGGGATACCGCTTCATCCTGGCCGATAATTTTTTTCCGCATCTCGTCTTCCAGGCCCGCCAGACGGGACAGCTCGCTTTCCCGGACCTTGGCGGCCGGGATACCGGTCCACAGCTCAATGACCTTGGCCAGATCCCCATCGGTGACCTGAGCCTGGGTAGCGGCCGGACGGATCTCATCCACCTGCTGCTCCACCTTCATCAGCTCCGCCCGGGTGTTGGCCAGCTTCTCATAGTCAATGGACTCCCTGGCCATCTCCTCCTCTTCGTCCTTCCGCAGGGCATCGGCCTTCAGGAGAAGCTGGGCGTATTCGTCCGCCTTTTTGTTCCCCAGAGCCGCCGCGGCACAGGCCTCGTCCAGCAGATCAATCGCTTTATCGGGCAGGAAACGGTCGGTGATGTACCGCTCGGACAGCACCGCCGCCCGCCGCAGCAGGGCATCCGAAATCTTTACCCCATGGTAATTCTCATAATACCCCTTGATTCCCTTCAGCATGGCTACCGTGTCGTCCACCGACGGCTCCGCCACCGTCACCGGCTGGAACCGCCGTTCCAAGGCGGAATCCTTCTCAATGTATTTCCGGTACTCGTTGAAGGTAGTAGCGCCGATCACCTGGATCTCTCCCCTGGACAGGGCGGGCTTCAGGATGTTGGCGGCGGACATGCTTCCTTCCGCGTCCCCGGTACCCACCAGGGTGTGCACCTCATCAATAAACAGAATAATATTCCCCTGGGCCTTGACCTCCTCTACCAGGCCTTTGATCCGGCTTTCAAACTGGCCGCGGAACTGGGTTCCCGCTACCAGGGCGGTCAAATCCAGCAGGTGGATCTCCTTCCGCGCCAAACGCGCAGGCACCTGCCCCCCCGCGATCCGCAGGGCCAGCCCTTCCGCGATAGCCGTCTTGCCAACGCCGGGTTCCCCGATCAGGCAGGGGTTGTTTTTGGTGCGGCGGGACAGGATCTGGATCACACGGTAGATCTCCCGATCCCGCCCGATAATGGCGTCAAGAGTACCCTCCCGCGCTTTCTTCGTCAGGTCGGTGCAGTAGGTATCCAG
>CALWMQ010000069.1 GCA_944382025.1 uncultured Clostridia bacterium
CGGTTTTGACCGCGGCGCCAACCCCTGCTCGCTGTTTCCCGCCCCGCGGGCGCTCGCAGGCGTTGCCTTTTGTAAAAGGCGGGCGAAAACTTTATGTTGGTTCCCGTTCCCCTGTTATGACGGTGGAAGGTGCTTTTCCTTCCCCTACGGCCAGAGAGGGGTGGAATGTTTTTTGTGAGAAAGGCAGGCTCCCCATGTCTGATAACAGCAATCCTAACAACCGAATCAGCAAACGGCGCCTGGTGGCGCTGGTCAGCGTGATCTGTTTTGTGTTCACCGTCTATGCCTTCCGCCTGTTCCAAATCCAGATAGTGGAAGGGGAATACTACGCCGCCCAGGCTAACCGGCATACTCAAACCAAGGTGGATATTCCCGCCTCCCGCGGGGAAATCCTGGACCGGTACCTCCGTCCTATGGCGGTAAACCGGACCACCTTCTCCTTGGCTCTGGATGGCGCCTTCTTTCCCCGGGGTACCGGCGAAGAGGCTAAAAACCGGCAGAATGAGATTTTACTGCGCCTGACCAGCCTGCTGACTGAGCGGGGTGAAGAATGGAACGATACCCTGCCCATCACCAAAACTGCCCCGTTCACTTTTGAGGAAGGGCGGGAGGACAGTGTAAGTACCCTGCGGAAAAAGCTGGAACTGGCAGACTATGCCACGGTAGAAAACTGTATGGACGCGATGATCGAGCGGTATTATCTCAGCGGCTATACCCCTGAACAGCAGCGACTGCTGGCGGGGATTCAATATGAGATGGAAACCCGGGGATTTGCCCTGAAAACCCCCTATACCTTTTCCAGCGACATTTCCCGGGAGACGGCTTATATTATTAAGGAGAATAATACGGTTTATCCTGGGGTTACCCCCCAGGCGACCCCCGTACGGGAATATGTGAGCAAAAATATTGCTGCCCATCTCATCGGCACCGTAGGCCCCATCTATCCCGAGGAATATGCCGAATTGAAAGAAAAGGGGTATCAGCTCAATGATACGGTGGGAAAAGGAGGGATCGAAGCCGCCATGGAGGATGCCCTCCGCGGCCAGACCGGCGTACGGGTCCTGGAGAGGGACTCTTCCGGCAGCATTGTGGACGAGTTTGAGCAGGTGCCTGCCGTGGCAGGGGATTCGGTTGTGCTGACCCTGGACATGAATCTGCAGAAAACCACCCAGGAGATCCTGATTTCCAAAATTGAGGAACTGCGCCAGAAACAGCCTACCGCCACCAAGCAATGGGTAGGCCAGGACGTACGCAGCGGATCAGTTGTGCTGCTGGACGTCAAAACCGGCGAGGTACTGGTGTGCGCCAGCGAACCCGGCTACGACCTGTCCACCTATCAGGAAAATTATACCGAACTGGCCAACGATCCGGGAAATCCCCTGTTCAACCGGGCTCTCAGCGGCACCTTTGCCTGCGGCTCCACCATTAAACCTGCCGTAGCTGTGGCCTCCCTGATGGAGGGGATCATCAATATGGATTCCCAGCCGGATACCGCTTTCTGCGACGGACGGTACCACTATTATGAGGATGTGGGATTCGCGCCCCGCTGCACCGGCAGGCATGGACATCCTAATGTAGTGACCGCCATTCAGAAATCCTGCAACTCCTTCTTCTTCGATATGGGCCGACAGCTGGGGTACCAGACCATGAACAACTATTTTACGATTTTCGGCTTCGGACAGAAAACCGGGATTGAGATCGGTGAGGCTACCGGCACCCTGTCCAGCCCGGAAAGCTATCCCGGCACCTGGGTGGGAGGCAACAACTGCCAGATGGCTATCGGCCAGCTTAACAGCCAGTATACCCCTATCCAGCTGGCGGCCTGCGCCATGACCCTGGCGAATAACGGGGTACGCTATAAAACCCATCTGGTTCACAGTGTCCGCAGCTACGACGGCAAAAACGAAACGGTAACCACTCCGGAAATCGCCGCGGAACTGGATATGGATCCGGCAACCATTGAAGCGGTACGGCAGGGAATGTTGGCCGTCACCAGCCAGGTAGGTGGTACGGCCTATAAGGTGTTCCGGGACGCCCCTTATGCCGTGGCCGGTAAAACCGGTACCGCGCAGAACGGGAAAATCGATTCCAACGGCAATAGTGACCGTTCCGACCACGGAGCGTTTATCGGCTACGCCCCGGCGGACAATCCCCAGGTGGCTATTTCCGTGGTGATGGAAAACGGTACCTCTACTCCCGCGGCGGAAGTTGCCCGTGCAGTCCTGGACGCTTATTTCGCCTCTAAATCCTCCGGGATGACTCCTACACCAGAACAGGAATTGCTGCCTTAAGGGGAATACAGAATCGGGAACAAAATAGGGACGCTGACCGGCGTTCACCTAAGGTGCTGGCAATATTTCCAAACCTGTGGCCAAAACTTTTGCGGAAACTCCCCTGACAAACCAGTTTACACCGACGTTTGAGTATGGTATAATGACAGTATACCCGCAGATCCGTCCTTGTTTTACTGTTGATCCATCTTGTATCCGACAGCTACAGCAGCCAGGCATTGGGTTGGAATTACTGCGGTTTTCTATTGCCGCTTAGGCCGGAGGACGCAGCGGGAGGTTTCCCTTATGGGTTTGATTTCTGTGGTGACATCGGGAAAAGGCGGTGCCGGAAAATCTACCGTCACAGCCGGTTTGGGCTGCGCCTTGGCGCGCCTGGGCCGGAAAGCCCTCCTGGTGGACGGCGACGCCGGACTGCGGAGCTTGGATCTGATGCTGGGCATAGGCGGCAGCGCCGTGTATGATATGGCTGATATCTTTGCCGGAAATTGCGAACCCATTCGAGCCATCTATCCTTCCCCCACCTGCCCCAACGTCTTTGTTATGCCCGCTCCGGTCAGCCTGGATCAATTGGCTTCTCCCCGGGATATGGCCCGGCTTTGCAGAGGTCTGAGCCGGTATTATGATGATGTGCTCATCGATTCCCCCGCCGGCATCGGCCGGAGCTTTGAAACAGCCGTGGCTGGGGCTGCCCAGGCCTTTGTGGTCACCACCCCGGACATGGTCTGTGCCCGGGATGCCCAAATCGTCAGCCATCTTCTGTCAGGGAAAAACATTCCCGCCCGGTTGATCATCAACCGGCTGCGTCCCGCTCCCGTGCTGGCAGGGAAAATGCCCGATGTGGATGAAATCATTGACACGGCAGGCCTCCAGCTCATCGGTATCCTGCCGGAGGATGAAGCGGTCGCCGTGGCTAACGCTAACGGACGCCCTCTGCCATCCCACTGCCATGCCGCCGCCTGCTTTGAAAACATAGCACGGCGGTATCTGGGCGAGGCAGTCCCTTTGGCAAGGCTGGAAAAAATGTGACATGCCCACGAATTTATAAAGGAGTGAACAAACATGAATATCGCTTTGATTGCCCATGACGCCAAAAAGGAACTGATGGTACAGTTCTGCATTGCGTATTGCGGGGTTCTGAGCCGGCACAATATCTGCGCCACCGGTACTACCGGCAAAATGGTGGCGGAAGCTACCGGCCTGAACATTGTACGATATATGAGCGGTTCCCAAGGCGGCGATCAGCAGATTTCCGCTCGGATCGCCTGCGATGAAATCGACCTGCTGCTGTTCTTCCGGGATCCTATGACGGTGAAAGCCCATGAGCCTAACGAGAACGATATGTTCCGCCTGTGCGATATGCGCAACATCCCTGTGGCTACCAACATCGCCACTGCTGAGGTGCTGATCCACGGCCTGGAGCGCGGCGATCTGGATTGGCGGAATATTGTCAACCCCGGCAGCAAATAACCTGCCCCCTGGGGATCTCTCCCAGCCGGGTGAGTATGTGGAATGTGGATAGGGGACGGTGTCCTCCTGCCCCGGCACGTGTAGGCCGGAGCAGAAGGATGCGGTTCCCTAACCATTTGTAAGGGTTCTTTTGGACACAGAGCCCAGGAATCCGGCGGCACAGCCGCCTACGGAAGGACGAAGGAAAATGGCATTGATTACTAAGGCTATCCGCGGTACCCAGGATGTACTGCCCGCCGACAGTTACAAGTGGCAGCATATAGAGCAAACCGCGCTGAGCATTGCCCGGGATTACGGATATCGGGAAATCCGTACCCCGGTGTTTGAGCATACGGAACTGTTCCAGCGGTCGGTAGGGGAAACAACCGATGTGGTACAGAAAGAAATGTACACGTTTGAGGACAAAGGCGGCCGGTCCATTACCCTGCGTCCTGAGGGTACGGCAGGTGCCGCCCGCTGCCTGCTGGAGCACAGTCTCAACAACGATGCCCTCCCCGTAAAAGTATCCTATCTCACCTCCTGTTACCGGTACGAAAAGCCCCAGGCGGGCAGGCTCCGGGAATTCCATCAGTTCGGGGTGGAATGCTTCGGGGCGGCCGCCCCCCAAGCCGACGCGGAGGTCATCGCCCTGGCCCATTCTGTCCTGGAAAACCTGGGGGTAACCGGGGTATCTTTGCACCTGAATTCTATCGGCTGCCCGGAATGCCGCGCGCGATACCATGCGGCTCTGAAAGCCTATTTTGAGGCCCGGAAGGAAGAGCTGTGCGAGACCTGCCGAGGCCGGCTGGACCGTAACCCCATGCGGATCCTGGACTGTAAATCCCCGGTGTGCTCCGCCATTGCGGCGGATGCCCCGGTCATGCTGGATTACCTGTGTGACGACTGCGCCGCCCACTTTGAGGCGGTGAAAGCCTGCCTGGATACGGCGGAAATCGCCTATTCCATTGATCCGCACATCGTCCGGGGACTGGATTATTATACCCGGACGGTATTTGAGTTCGTCTCGGACGCCCTGGGCGCCCAGGCGGTGGTATGCGGCGGCGGCCGGTACGATGGGCTATGCGAGGAACTGGGAGGGCCCCATATCCCCTCCTTGGGCTTCGGCATGGGGCTGGAACGGCTGCTGCTGGTGCTGGAGGCCAAGGATGCCTCCTTCCCCGAGCCGCCCCGCTGTGAGGTATATCTGGCCCCCATGGGAGAAGCGGCGATAAAACAGTGCTTCGCCATCGCTACCCGGCTGCGGGAAGGCGGCGTAGCGGTGGAACTGGACACGGTAGGCCGCGGCCTGAAAGCTCAGATGAAATACGCCGATAAGCTCCATGCCCGCTATGCCATTGTGGTAGGGGACAATGAGCTGGAAACCGGCCTTGCCAAGCTGAAGGACATGGAAACCGGGGAACAAACCGATATCCAGCTGGATGACAGCCTGTACACCACCCTGTATAATAAATCCCTGGACAGGCAGCTGGCCGGCATGGCGGATTTATTCAATGACAGCATCCTGGGCGGTGCGGAATAAGGCTTGCCGTGAATCTGACCGGCTATGGCTCGGGTGAGAACTGGCGGACTCCTAAGAAGATCCCACCGAAAGCTCCCGGTCCGCAGCCTGGATGATCCATGCAAAACAGCGAGCGCCGTTTTTGTAAAACAAAATGATATGATAAAAATCCGGAAAGGACAGAAACGCTATGGCGGAAACGATTCAGGGCCTGAAACGGACCCGGTACTGCGGTGAGTTCCGCAGGGAACACGACGGGGAGGAAGCAGTGGTTTTCGGCTGGGTCCAGCGGCAGCGGGATCTGGGACAACTGATCTTTGTGGATCTGCGGGACCGGACCGGCATCGTCCAGCTGGCTTTTGACGAGGCTACCCCCAGGGAGGTATTTGACAAGGCTTTCAGTGTGCGGGGAGAATATGTGCTGGCCGCTCGGGGAACCGTCCGGGTACGCACCTCCATCAACAAGGATATCCCTACCGGCGAAGTGGAAATCGCCGTAACCGAACTGCGGATCCTGAATAAGTCGGAAACGCCTCCTTTTGAAATTGTGGAAAACTGCAATACCGCTGAAGCTACCCGGCTGAAATACCGCTACCTGGATCTTCGGCGCCCGGATTTGCAGCATAATATCCTCATGCGCCACCGGATCGCCAAGGCTACTCGGGATTACTTTGACTCTAAGGGCTTCATCGAAATCGAAACCCCTATCCTGATCCGCTCTACCCCGGAGGGCGCCCGGGATTTCCTGGTTCCCTCCCGGCTGCATAACGGCGAGTTCTATGCTCTTCCCCAATCCCCTCAGCTGTATAAACAGCTTTCCATGGTAGCCGGTTTCGACCGGTATATCCAGCTGGCTCGGTGCTTCCGAGATGAGGATCTGCGGGCTGACCGGCAGCCAGAATTTACCCAGATCGATATGGAGATGTCCTTTGTGGATGTGGAGGACGTGCTGGAGGTGGGCGAGGGCTTTATGTCCTACATCTTTGACACGGTGCTGGGGCAAAAAATCCAGCTGCCTCTCCCCAGGCTGACGTATAACGAAGCCATGGAACGTTACGGCTCCGACAAGCCGGATATCCGATTCCCTATGGAACTGATCGACCTGACCGATGCGGTAAAAGACTGCGGTTTCGGCGTGTTCTCGTCCGCCGTGCAGGGCGGCGGTACTGTCCGGTGCATCACCGCCAAAAACGCGGTGAGTATCCTG
>CALWMQ010000070.1 GCA_944382025.1 uncultured Clostridia bacterium
CAGGTTCAGCTTGCTGACCTCTTTCTTAGGCAGCAGGTCGAAGGTGCCGTCCTCCTGCATCTTGTGCAGCTGCTCCAAGCGGTCGATGCGGTGCCGGATGGTCTTGAAGTTGGTGAGCATGCCGCCCAGCCAACGGGCGTTAACATAATAAGCGCCGGCACGGACAGCTTCCTCGCGGATGGAATCCTGAGCCTGCTTTTTGGTTCCGACAAACAGCACGGTCTCGCCGTTGGCGGCCAGGTCACGGACAAACATGTACGCTTCTTCCAGCTTCCGAACCGTCTTCTGCAGGTCAATAATGTAGATGCCGTTGCGCTCTGTGAAAATATAGGGCGCCATTTTCGGGTTCCAGCGGCGGGTCTGGTGGCCGAAGTGAACACCGGCCTCCAACAGTTGTTTCATGGATACGACTGCCATAATGCAAAATCCTCCTTGGTTTTTCCTCTGCGGGAACGACAAACCGATTGAGATTTTCGGCTGCCTCTCCGGTATCCGCCTATGGCGGCACCAACCGGAGCAAAATTCCCACATGCGTTTTGCCGAAATAGTATACCACGTGGCGCTCTATTCCGCAAGCCTATTCCTCATTTTTGGGGATTTGACCCAATATATGGATTTTCAGCATCCTGGATTGGATAATTTGTCAACAGATCAACGCGAACAAAAAATACCATTCAGAATTCCCGCCCGTTTATTGTGGGGACCGCATCCACAGGGCGGCATGGGATGATTTACCAGGATGGTTTCTTCCCCTATGACCTCGATCTCTTTCCACCCAATCACAATATCTTCCTCGTGCCCCATGAGGCCCATGCATTTTGACCGTCCATGAATCACAATCGCTACCAGCTGCGCGGTGCATGTATCTACCTCCACATCGTCCACACAGCCCAGCCGTGTCCCATCGCAGACATTGATGACTTCCTTATCATGCATGTCCGTAATTCTGCAAAGCATCATCCATTCCTCCCCTATTCAATCGTATAGCAATATATGCTTTCTCTGCCTCAAAAAGACTTCCTCGACAGGTTTTTCCTGTATGTTTTTCCTCCAAATGGCAATACTGGAATAGTAATTCCATTTGAGAGGGCGTGCCGTGTTTGTACAATAAGGTGGAGATCTGCGGCATCAATACCGCGAATTTGAAAGTACTCAGCGAAAGTGAAAAAATTCGGCTGCTGAAACTGGCTCAGGATGGTGATAAAAAAGCCCGTGAGGAATTGGTCAATGGCAATTTACGCCTGGTGCTCAGCGTTATCCAGCGTTTTACCCAGCGTGGTGAGAATTTGGACGATCTGTTCCAAGTAGGCTGTATTGGCCTGATCAAGTCCATTGACAACTTCGATTTGAATCAAAATGTCCGCTTCTCTACCTATGCCGTACCCATGATCATCGGCGAAATCCGACGGTATCTCCGGGATAACAACTCCATCCGTATCAGCCGCTCTATGCGGGATACCGCTTACAAAGCCATGCAGGCAAAAGAACGGCTTACTATCGAGAATCTCCGTGAGCCCACAGTAGAGGAAATCGCCAAGGAATTGGACCTGCCTAAAGAAGACATTGTCATGGCCTTGGAGTCTATTGTGGAACCGGTATCCCTATACGAACCGGTCTACTCCGATGGCGGGGATACCATTTATGTCATGGACCAGGTAGGAGACCATAACGATGACACCAATTGGCTGGATGAAATCGCCCTCAAGGAGGCCATCCGCAACCTCAATGAACGGGAAAAACGTATCCTGAACCTCCGCTTCTTCAAAGGAATGACCCAAATTGAGGTGTCGGCGGAGATCGGTATCTCCCAGGCTCAGGTGTCCCGGCTGGAAAAAGGAGCCCTGGATCGGATCAAAAAGCAGATCTGACCATGGCCCCCTAGTCTACGGCCCAACCTCGTTCTCTTTGGAACCCTCGATGGTGGAATCAGGGAGAAATCCTTCTGTTCTCCGTCTCTTATCACCGATAGTCTCTCCCGTTCCACCAGAGGCCCCAAAACGCGGCAGTCGGCAAAAACATATATCCGCCATTCCGCCCCAACCGACGGATATCGGCAAGACAATGACCCCTGCAGGTACGGGGTTCTCTCCCGACAGGCTGCCGGCATCACGTTCAGGGCCGGGGAAACCGCCGATAACGAAGCTCCTCTGTCGCCCCATTTCATTCCGCCCGTTCAATATCCTTTTTCAGCCGCTTGATAATCTTTTTCTCCAGGCGGGAAATATATGACTGGGAGATCCCCAATAAATCCGCTACTTCTTTTTGCGTGTGCTCCTGCTGCCCGTTAATGCCAAAACGCAGCTGCATGATCAGCTGTTCCCGTTCTGATAGCCGGGCTACGCATTCCAGCAAAAGATCCCGCTCCGCTTCCTGCTCGATATCCCGGTTCACCAGATCCGGATCACTCCCCAGAATATCCGACAACAGCAGCTCATTGCCATCCCAATCCACGTTCAGCGGCTCATCAATGGACATTTCACTGCGGGTCTGGCTGTTTTTCCGCAGGTACATCAGGATCTCGTTCTCTATGCAGCGGGAGGAATAGGTAGCCAGCTTGATATTCCGGCTGGGACAGAAGGTATTGATCGCCTTGATCAGGCCGATGGTCCCGATAGATATCAGGTCTTCAATCCCTACACCGGATGATTCAAATTTCCGGGCTATGTATACCACCAGCCGCAGATTGTGGGTGATCAGCAGCTCCCGGGCCGCCGGATCTCCGGCCTCAATGCGCTGAATAGCCGCCGCTTCCTCCTCCGCGGACAACGGCGGAGGAAGCGTATCCGCCCCATTGATGTAATATACCCCTTCCCCGCACCGTTTCCGCCAAACCTTCCGCCACCACAGCAGCAGCCTCCACCACCGGTTTTTCAGTTCCATAAACATAGCCTCATCCGCCCTTTCCATCCCTATCCTGATCCCTTTTATTCCGCCATCAGCCCGCCCAGGTCACTGCCCACAAGCGCCTCATATTCTCCTCTGCCCAAAACAGGGCATACCGCTATGTACACTCCGCTGATCTCCTTACAATACCCGTCCGGAGCACAGATGGCCGCCTTCTTTGCCTGAAATGCCGGAAGAAGCCCGTCACCGCCTACCGTCTGGAATGGGATCAGCCGTAAACGGGATTGTACCGCCAGAGCGCTGCTCCCGGTTCCTCCCAGTCCCGTGGACAGCCCGGAAGCTTCAGAATGCGCCAGTGCCTCCTTCAGTCCGGGCGGCAGGACATGGGCAATAGCCGCATAGCGTACCACTGCCACAGGACTGCCGGAAAACGGTTCCACCAGATGCAGGCCCGTATCGTATAATGCCCGTATCCGGACCTCCCCCCCGCCGCAGTCCAGCGCTAAGGTGAATTCCCGGTTCTGAGGCGCTTTTTTCCGCACAAAACGGTCGTACAGCCGAATACACAGATAGCTGAACACTGTCAACCCCACCAACAGCAATGGCGGAACGTCATAATAGACCACCCCGTTGGCTACCACGAAACCGGACGGCGCCGCGAAAAACCAGACCGCGGCGGCAATCCCGGCAAAGACCGCGGAACTGATAAAAAACACCAGCAGCTGTTTGAGATACCCTTTGAAGCCGATCCACGGAAACGCCGCGAGTACGATAAGGCTGGCTGCTGCCAGCTTGATCCCAAAAGACAAAACTGCCGGCATTCGGGGAAGAAAAATCAGGCAGGAACAAACGCCTCCCAGCAGCGCTCCCGCCACAATCCGCCATCGCCGGACCGGGTTCCGGAGAACACGGGATGTGGCTGACAGCAGCAGGTAATCCACAAACCAGTTCAGCACTATAAGTACATCCAGATAAATCACCGGCATCCCGTCATTTCCCCTCTTCCGTTTTCGTACCTCCTATTATAGCCATGGAAATTGGCGGATTATGCCGAAGGTGCGGGGATCCCGTTTTTTTCCTTGTCCGCCGGATTTGACAGCGCTTTTCTGTGAATTCGGCACCCTAATTGTGGCTGAAATGTAAACTATTGTTAAAGAAATGATTGAATCCCTTGCGTATGAAATAAAGATCCCTTAGAATACTAATCTAAGGTATATCATGCCATTGTGCCGGTTTCCGCTGGGAACCGAAGCGAAGAAAGGAAAGGGCTATCCATCATGAAAAAAGGAACCATCATCGGTCTGAGCGTCCTGGGCGTTGTCGTGATCCTGGCGGTCAGCATTTTGGGCTGGGGTTTCTCCGCCTATAACAGCTTGGTCACCCAGGAGGAAAATATCCATTCCAAAGCCGCTACCGTGGATGTGCAGCTTCAGCGCCGGTCCGACCTGATCCCCAATCTGGTCAATACCGTCAAAGCTTACGCCGCCCACGAAGAAGAAATATTCACGGCGGTTTCCGAAGCCCGTGCCAAGCTGGCCGGAAGCACCACCATGGATGAAAAAATTGAGGCGGACAGCGAACTGACCAGTGCCTTGAACCGGTTGCTGGCTATTTCGGAGGCTTATCCTGACCTCAAGGCCAGTCAGAACTTTATCGCCCTCCAGGATGAGCTGGAAGGCACTGAAAACCGGATCGCCACCGCCCGCAGGGATAAAAATGAGGCGGTACAACATTTCAAAACCACCCAGCGGCGGTTCCCTACCTCCATCATCGCCGGTAAGTAAAAAAAAGAAAAAGCGCCTCTGTTCCAAGCGTCCGAATCGGCTAACAGCGTACCCCAGGTCAATTTTGATTGAGACCCCTCACTAGGAGAACTATATGAAAAAAGATGCGGCATCCATCACGCGACCCAGCCTTCACAAGGCGGCGGCCAGCCTCCTGCTGACCGCTGTTCTGCTGTGCCTGTGCGCTGTTTCTCCCCTATTCTTTCCCCTCGCCGCTGACATTGATCTGAAACCCTCCACCCGTTTTTTTGTCAACGATTTCGCCAATGTCATCTCCAGCGAGGATGAGGACGCCATGTATGCTATGGGGGTTCAACTCTATCAAAAAACCACTGCCCAAGTGGTAGTGGTCAGCGTGGATTCCCTGGAAGGCATGGACATTGCGGAATACGGCGTTCAGCTGGGACGCCAATGGGGGATCGGCGATAAGGAAAAAAATAATGGCGTACTGCTGGTGTTTTCCAAAAATGACCGGCAAGTCGGAATCTCTGTAGGTTACGGCCTGGAGGGAGCGCTCACTGATACCAAAACCGGTATATTGCTGGACACCTACGCTATCCCGCCGTTCAAGAAAAACGAATTTTCTACCGGTTTGCGGGATACCTATTCCGCTCTGATCAACGAGGTATACATCGAATACGGCGAAACGCCGGAATCAGGCTATACTCCTGTTGATGAGCTTTCTGAACAGGATAGGGGCGTCGGCGGCTTATCCGTGTTTTTCCTTGTGGCCATGCTGATCCTCGTGTTAGGGGTAGGACGACGCTTTCCCTTCCTATTCCTAGGCGGACATCACCGGGGCGGCGGAGGCTTCGGCGGCTGGGGCGGCGGAGGTTTCAGCGGAGGAGGCGGCTTCAGTGGCGGAGGGGGAAGTTTCGGTGGAGGCGGAAGTTCCCGAGGCTTTTGATAGAAGTGACTGTTGGCAGAGCCAATAAGACTCCTTTGACCCTGAGCTATATACACAGCCTGCCAATCATAAATATGATTATGCAAAAGCCGGTGTTTCTGATAGGCGGATTTAAGTCCGTTGGAAACACCGGCTTTTGTACGTCTTCTCTATCATTTTGACGCGGAACTACCTGTTTGTAAAATAACATGCTGAGTAATGAGATATTTGACGCAAAATAAAACAGAGCCGCAAAAAAGTACATTATATATCTTTTTACAATATTACCAAAATACTATACTAAATTCCGGAATAATTTTGAGCTGTTTAGGTTGAAATAGTTGGAAAAGTATGGTAAACTACCATCAGTAGTAATTGCAATGTAATTGCGTAAGCGTTTTGCCAATTTAAAGGATCGGATTTGACCGGACCAACAGGATAATAAGGCGGTGTGAGCATATGAAAAGTATGGCGGAACAAATACCGGCACGGGACAAACGGTTGAAG
>CALWMQ010000071.1 GCA_944382025.1 uncultured Clostridia bacterium
ATCTTATTGGCCGCCAGAGAGATGCCGATCCCGGTCCCGCAGATCACAATTCCTCGTTCGCATTCCCCGCTGGCAACCGCTTTGGCGGCTCTTGCCCCAAATACCGGATAATCACAACTTTCTCCGCTGTAAGTGCCAAAGTCCTTATAGTCCAATCCCATTTCTTTCAGAAGGTCTTCTATGACTTTTTTCATTTCTAACGCGGTATGGTCACAGGCAATCGCAATCATAAACAACTTCCTTTCTATCTGTTTCACAGTACGGTAGGCGGCACACGCCTCCAGCCGCATCCGGTCAATCTGCATTTTCAATATATTTCCCGGCGGTGCCAGGATAATACACCATACAATCCATTTAAAAGGGGAAACGGTTTAGCCGTTTCCCCTTGGTTTACGTAGTATGGCAGAATTATTCCGCAGTTTCCTCAACCTGGGCATCTTCCACAGGAGCAGCGACTTCTTCTGGGGCTTTTTCTGTAGCTCCTTCTGCAGTTTCCTCATCTGGAGCGTCCTCCAACAACGCACGGATAGACAAACTGATGCGTTTGCTGTCGTAGTCCACATTGGTAATCTTGACCTGGACTTCCTGACCGATTTTCAGCTCATCCTGCGGCTTGTCAATACGGCGGTTGGCAATCTGGGAAATATGGATCAAACCATCAATACCAGGAATGATCTGGGCAAAGGCGCCAAAAGTCGTCATTCCCACGATCTTAGCGGTAACAACCGAATCTACCGGATAATTGGCTTTAAAGATCTCCCAGGGATTATCCTCCGCCTTGCGGTAGCCCAGAGAAATTTTCTTTTTCTCAGTATCCAGATCCCGGATGTACACATCCACAGTATCCCCCACATTCACCACCTCAGAGGGATGCTTGATCCGATTCCAGGACAGTTCAGAGATGTGGATCATGCCGTCCACACCGCCCAGATCGACAAAGGCGCCATAGGAGGTCAGGGACTTAACCACACCGGTGTATTTCTGGCCCACTTCAGCCTGTGCCCAGAACGCTTCTTCTTTCGCCTTACGTTCCTCCCGGGCCACAGCGCGGATAGATCCCACCGCGCGGCGGCGGCCAGTGTTCACCTCAATAATCTTGAAACGTACGTTTTGTTTCAGCAGGGGAGTCAGATCTTCCATACGCACCGCGGACGCCTGAGACGCCGGAATAAACACCCGTACGCCATTGGTAACGGCCAGCAGACCTCCTTTGATCACGTCGGTAACCACACCGTCCAGGATCTCGCCGCTTTCAGAGGCCTCTACAACCTTATCCCAGCCCTTCTGAGCGTCAATGCGCTTCTTGGAGAGCATAATGGTGCCTTCCTGATCATTGGTGCGCATAATCAGCAGCTCCAGCTCGTCGCCGATTTTCACCAGTTCATTGGGATCCACACCAGGGGTAGCGGACAGCTCGTCCACCGGAATATAGCCTGCCTGCTTGCGGCCTACCACTTCCACCTGCACTTCGTTAGGGGCAATCCCCACCACGATACCGTGTACTCTTTCATCGGTAGACAAATTCTGAAGGGACGCCTCCAATGCCTCCTCAAAGGTCATTTCGTCAAAGGATTTGGCGGGAGCTTCCTCTTCGGGCGCAGCGGTTTCGGCAACAGGTGCCTCCTGGGGTTCGACCTTCTGGACTTCGGCTTCGTTGTTGTTGACAATCTCGGACATGGTTGAAAGTACCTCCTTTATAATATCGGCAGGGGTCGAGGCACCGGCTGTAAGGCCAACGGCCTCAGCTCCCTCAAACTGCTCCCTGGACAGCTCGTCCGCCGTTTCGATGAGGATCGTAGGGCAATAGGGCTGGCACACATCCCGGAGCTTTGCGGTATTCGAGCTTTGACGCCCGCCGACAATAACCATTCTATCGCTTATTTGCGACAAAGCAACCGCCTCGTTTTGCCGTTCGGCAGTTGCATTACATATTGTATCAAAAATCAAAACGTTTGTATAGTGCTTTTTTACGATTTCTACGCAGTTTTTCCATGTGTTTAGCTGAAAAGTAGTCTGGGAAACCAATATCGCCCCATTTTTCCACAAAATTTCCTTATTTTGCAGGAGTGAAAGTAAATCTTCCGGGGTAGAAAATACATAGGAAGGGCCTGAACAATGACCACGGATACCCACTACCTCAGGGTGTCCCTCGTTCCCTGCGATCAGCACAATCCGTCCTTCGGCGGAATACTTAGCTACAATCCGGTGGATTTTAGCAACAAAGGGACAAGTTGCGTCTGCCACCTCAATGGGGCGTTCCCGCAGCTGATCATATGTTTGCCTAGGGACTCCATGGGAGCGGATCACCAGCGTAGCACCTTCCGGTACCTGTTCTGGAGACACAACAATCTCCACGCCACGCCTTTCCAACTCTTTCACCAGCTGTGGATTATGGATAATAGGGCCCAGGGTAACTACCCGTTTTCCCTGATCCAGCAGTTGATACACTGTCCGTACCGCTTTGTCAACCCCGAAACAAAACCCGGCGGTTTTGGCAACACGTATCTTCATGGCCGATCTCCTTTTTTGCGGATTCACCAGGAGTATTGTCCCAGCATTTCACCGATTCGCTCCATAATCATACGGGAGGCATACCGCAGATCCGGGTTTTCGGGATTCTCCAGATGCAGTTCTTCTAAGGTCATTGGCTTTCCAAAAACAATTCGAGTTTTGTGAAAAATTTTTACTTTCTGGTTTTTTGCGACTACCGCTACCGGCAATACCTGAGCGCCGGTCTGGGAAGCGATCAGGGCGGCACCGGATTTAGCCCGGCCCAGCTGACCATCTTTCGAACGGGTACCCTCCGGAAAAATCCCCATAATCTTTCCTTGTTTCACGATATCCCGGGCGGTATCCAGCGCCCCGGTATCCCCTTTTCCTCGTTTGACCGGAAAAGCCCCCAGCTGTTTCTGGAAAAACCAGACCGCTAGCCTACTCTTAAACAGCTCTTCTTTAGCCATAAAAAACACATGGCGTTTTTGGCACATTTCCAGAAACATGGGATCCAAAAAAGAAATGTGGTTGCTGCACAGTATCAAAGGCGGGTTTCCTGGCTGGGAAGGGATGTTTTCCTTACCATAAGCCCGGAAGGGAAATAATGCCCATGCCAACGGGGTAAAAAAACGGATTAAAAAACGGCCAAGCCACATAATACTCTCACCTGTTCCTCTGATAAAAATAGAACCTTCACAGCCTTTTTCCACATGGACAGAAACCGGGACGAATGGGCGGAAACAACGCTCCCCCAAACGGTTTTACGGCCTCTAAGGCTCTTTTGCAGGCGCTGGGTGTCAGCCTCCGATCCTGTCCAGAACCAATTTTTTGAGCCGTACTACCGATTCCTCCAACGTTTCTCCGGAAGTGTCAACCTTGACGGCGTCTTCCGCTGCCCGCAAAGGTGCCGCGGCACGGGTTTCATCATTGTGATCCCGCTGTTTCATGTCCTCCAGTACCTCTTCATAGGTAGAGGAATCCCCTTTCTCTCGCAGTTCCAGATAGCGGCGGCGCGCCCGTTCTTCCGCTGAGGCGGTCAGAAAAATCTTTACTTGTGCCCAGGGCAGCACGACCGTTCCAATGTCCCGGCCATCCATAATAACGCAGTTTTCCCGAGCAATATCCTGCTGCAGGTCAAACAAAAACCGGCGCACAACCGGCAGAGCCGATACCTGGGACGCCGCCATGGAGATCTCCGGGGTACGGATAGATCCAGTCACATCCTCGCCATTGACCAGTACCTTTTGTTCCCTGTCAACATACCGGAGTTCCACCTTTAAATCCTGAAGCAGGGGTTCTACCTTTTGAGCAGCGGACGGGTCGATCCCCTTGCTCCGCATGAAATACCCTACCGCTCTGTACAGCGCTCCGGTGTCCACATACAAATATCCTAATTCTTTAGCTAAAATCCGGGCAATGGTGCTTTTTCCCGCACCCGCCGGTCCATCAATCGCTACCGCTACCGTTTTCCGCTGATCCATCATCCTACGTTCCTCTCCTTATTGCTTCTTATCTTTGCGCTCTCATTACTGACATAGTTCCTCAGGAATCTGATACCACCGGCACAGGCTCCGAAGCCCTTCATAAATTTCCTCCCGGGAAAAATCACAAGCTTCCAATTCATCTTCCGGCATATCGTGAAGATCCTCGTAAAAATTCAACGCCACTTTTAAATAGGCTGACTGAGGATCCTGCTCGATTGTTTCAAACAACAGGTTTTCCGCCTCGTTCACTTTTTTCTCAGCCAGCAGCCGGTTCAGCCGGTAACCAAGAAAATCCGTCTGGGAAAAATTCGCCTTCTCGTCCAGAACCGGGTATTCCTCTTCTTCCCCTTTATCCTTATGGGTGATATTTCGCAAAAACCTCCCCATATCCTCTATCTTCCGCAGGATATAATCATTATTATACAACATTCCAGCACCTGCTTTCCATGGCACCTAAACATGGCTGCCCGCCGCGTATCCGGTGGAAAAAGCGATCTGCAGATTAAATCCGCCGGTATAGGCATCCAGATCCAGCACCTCTCCGGCGAAATACAATCCGCTGACCAGCTTGGACTCCATGGTTTTTGCGTTAATCTCCTTCAGGCTCACTCCGCCGGCCGTCACAATGGCTTCCTCCACCGGACGGAATCCGTGGATCTCCACAGGGAACGCCTTCAGCAATCGGGCCAGTACTCCCCGTTCCTCACGGGTAATATCCCGGCATTTCCGGGTACCCGCGATACCGCATAGCTGAACCATGACCGGGATCAGCGACCTGGGCAGGAGTCCTCCCAACGCGTTATCCAAATCCGCATTGCTCCGTTCCCGGAAGTCCCGGATCAAACGGGCGTCCAGCTGCTCGGGTAATAAGGCGGGCTTCAAGTCAATCCACAGGGTGTACCGTCCAGGAGCCATATCCCGCATATGGGCGCTGGCGCTGAGTACCATAGGTCCGGAAACCCCAAAATGGGTGAACAGCATTTCCCCGAAATCGTCATAGATTTTTTTCCCTGTGTGATTGTCCTGAACCCACAGAGCGCAATTTTTCAGTGACAGTCCCTGGAGAGCGGCGCACCATTTGTCCTCTGATTCCAAAGGAGCCAAAGACGGCCGGGTCGGTATGATAGTATGCCCGGCCTGACGTGCTAAACCATAGCCATCTCCTGTGGACCCAGTCCCTGGATAGGACAATCCCCCAGTACAAACAATTACCGCGTAAGCTTCCAGCCTTTCCCCTGATTCCAGTTCCACACCACAGCATACCCCGTCCTCTAATAAAAGGCTCACCGCCCGGCCATGGCGAAAACGGTAATCCCCATACCGGGCATATTGGACCAGGGCATCCACAATGTCCACCGCTTTGTCCGAAACCGGAAATACACGGATTCCCCTCTCGGTTGTCAAAGGAACACCCAGCCCCTCCAAAAGGGCTATGGTATCTTCCGGCCCAAACGCGGATAGGGCGCTGTATAAGAAACGGCCGCCGGAAGGTACATGCGCCACACATTCCTCCACCGTACAGCGATTGGTAACATTGCATCGGCCCTTACCGGTAATCATCACTTTACGGGCCATACGGGCATTACGTTCCACCAGCGTTACGCTGTGACCGGCCCTGGCAGCTGTCCCAGCCGCCAAAAGCCCGGCAGCGCCGCCGCCTATTACCACAATCTGCATGAACATCGCCTTTCCGGAATATCAGGATTCCTCCCGAACCACTTTTTCAGCCTTTTCAAATGGCTGGTACACCTGATAAGTTTCCCATAATTTTTCCAATTCACCCAGGGTTTCCCGGTTATCCTCCATGCGCTTCAGGGATATGGCCACAATCAGCGCATTAACAATACTCAAAGGTGCCACCAGGGAATCCACAATAGTCGCCATATCGCTGTGTGCTAACAGTAAATACGTGGCGTAATCCGCTATAGGGGACATAACGCTGTCTGTAATGGCAATGACCTTGGCGTGACGGGAATGGGCAAAGTGCATGGTCTTGACGGCTTTACTGGAGTACCGTGGAAAACTCAGCCCGATAATCGCATCATCCTCGCTGATATGGATCATTTCCTCCAGAATTTCGGTCTCACTGGAAGTATACACCAAATGGATATCCGGCAGCAGCAGCTTCAGGTAATAGGCGACAAAATTTGCTAACGCACGGCAGCTGCCCGCTCCAAAGATATAGACCTTCCTAGCGCTGACAATAGCGTCCACCGCTTGGTTAAACACATCCCTCGGCAGTTCATCCAACGTCTGACGGATGTTCTGCATATCATACGCCATCACATTTTCCAGTACCTCGTCATCCGTCATCCTGGCCCGGGTGACTTCCACACGCTGGACGGTAGTCAACTTGCTGCGAATCAATTCCTGCATAGCCTTTTGCAGCTGGGGATACCCGTCAAAGCCCAGTTCCGCCGCGAAGCGCACCACGGTGGATTCGCTGACCCCTACTGTCTCCCCAAGCCGGTAAGCAGTCATAAAAGCGGCGGTATCATAGTGTTCCAATATATAGTGGGCAATCCGCTTCTGTCCCTTAGAAAAACCCGGTATCTGCCGGGTAATATGGGCGATGAGATTGGTTTTCACATCTATCCGGTCCTTCCTGTTCAGATACCTATTTATTTTAAAGCTTTTCCCTCCGAAATGCAAGAGGTAATCCTATTTCCTGCATAACCAGTCAAACCGGACACTGCTGGCCTAATTACAGGCAGTCCCAATTATACAATATATCCGAAAAATCCAAGTCCAGCAGTTTGTCCCGATTAATAAAAAACTGGCCCGCTCCTGAATCACCCCACATAATATCTATCTCCTGGCCCCACTGGCTGTCCAACTGTATCAACAGGGTGTCAAATCTTTCCAATCCTGTCATATTCCGCGGGTCTTCCTGCGTAAAAGCCGGGTATCCGCCCATTTTATGCCCGCTTCCGTCAGGCCAATTTTCCAACACATCCTCCCAATCCATCAGTTCCACTCCACACGATGCCTTTTTCTCCTCCATGATCCGCTCCAAACGGTAATCTCCACGGGATATGGGTTCCTGCCCCTGTTTGAAGTCCAAGCCATATACGCCTTTCACAGGAAAATCCTCTTCTCCATGGAACGGCATGCGGAGAGATACCTCCCTTTCTGTCACACTGCTGTCAATCCAAGAATGGTATATGACCCGAAATCCATCCTGCCTGGTCTGGTCCTCAAAATTCAGACCGTAACTCCCTCCTGGGGCAATAAAGAACTGGAGTAACCCCCGCTTTGGGAAGTCCGGCAGGCAGGCGCATAAACGGCAGTCGATCTGTATGAGCAGCTGTAAAGGCCTGCCCGAGGAATCCCTGGGCCAGTCCATGTCCCGGGGAAGATACGGAATCCTTCCCACCTTGCATTCAGTCAGTCCCGGAGAACAGCGTACCAGCGACAGATGGAGCACCGGACGATAAGTATCTGCCTGCCATTGGCGGATTGTATTCGCTGTAGGAATGGACCGGACAGGGACAGAACAGCCCACAGTGTCCAAAGTTTCCCTTATGTCCCGGCTGTCTCCTCCGTTGAGGACGTAAAGGCTGGCATAACGTTCCGCCGCCTCTCTGTCTCCCTTCATCTTATAAGCTATCGCCAAAGCACTATATGCCTGAAACAGATTGCTTTTCCGTTCAAGCGCCTGATTTGCCGCTGTAATACAATCGTCCAGCCGTCCGCTCTGCAAGTAGATCGATGCCAGGTTGTTATAGGCATAGGCATTGCCGTTATCCATAGTGATCGCCTGCTGATAGCATTCCACAGCCTTTCCACTGTCCCCGTGCCTGGCATATAGGAATCCCATATTCGACCAAGCTGTGCTCACCCCGCCTCTGTACTGAACCGCCTTGGTATAGGCCTCTATAGCTTCCTCCGTGCAGTCTAAATTTTCCAGGCACGAGCCTAAAAATGTATATACCGCTGCGAAATCTTCCTCCGCCCGGCATTTCGCAATCAGTTTTTTGAAAATCCGGGCCGCCTTTTCCTCCCGATTGCCATTGAAGAAATCCAGCGCCCTGTATAGCCGCTTCCTGGAATACCAATCCTGCGCGAACGCCCCACGCAGGATATGCTGATACTGTTTACTATAAAAACGGTGTGCC
>CALWMQ010000072.1 GCA_944382025.1 uncultured Clostridia bacterium
AGATCGGGGACGGGTGGATGCATATTCGTCCTGCGGCAGACCGGATTGTGTACAGCGAAGGATCCCCCTGCCGGGTAGAAAAACTGTATGACGGGCCGGCGGAAACAGCCTTTCGCGTTACGGTAGATCTTCGGCTGCCTCGGCGGATGTGCTACGAAGGCGGCGGCATCGAGAGAGGCGAAGAGACCGTGGTCGTACCAATTGCCACAACCTTGCGGCTGGGGGCGGAGAATCCTTTCGTAGAAGTAGAGACAGAAATACGAAACACCGCCATGGATCACCGGTTAAAGCTGCTGCTTCCCACCGGCGTGGAAGGGGACTCCTACCTGGCCGGGCAGGCGTTTACCCTGCTGACCAGGCCGGTGGGCAGTCTGCCGGAGACTGGGGACTGGAAGGAACCCCAGTATGGGGATCGGAATTTTGATGGTATTGCCGCTAAAAGGGATAGTTCCGGGGAAGGGCTGGCTTTTATATCCGCCTATGGGCTGCACGAGGTGGAGGCTATGGACGATGAAAGTCATACGTTGGCAGTGACATTATATCGGAGTTTTGCTAAAACGGTGGGCAATAACGATTACGACCAAATGGATGGCCAGCTTCTTGGAGACCTGTCTTTCCGGTATCGTCTGATGCCCTTAACCGGGGAGACAACGCTTGGTGAATTAGTGCGGTGCCGGGATGAACTGCAGGCTGGGTTCCGGCAATATACCGTCCAGGTAAATCCGGAGTATCCTCTGGGCAGGGAGGATTCTTTCATGGAACTGGAGGGTGAGAACCTAATATGTTCGATTCTGAAGGTGCCGGAGGATCTGGAACCCGATACGGTAGTGGTACGGGTGTACAACTGCGGGGACAGAACAGCTTACGGTGCGCTGTCCTTCGGCCTTCCTGTTGAGCAAGGGTTTGCCGCCGATTTGCTGGAAGAACGGACGGAAATCCTGCCTGTGGAAGGCAACCGGCTGGCTTTAACCCTTGCCGCCCATAAAATCCAGACTTTCCGGGTGCGGTTTAAGGCCAAATCGTAAAAATTTTATATAAATATGGCAAATATCATATTGAATATCGTGCGCATTGTTCAGTATAGTGAAGATGGATTGAAAATTTTTAGTTAAAGGAGATGCTGGTATGAAGAGGTTTTGCGCGGTTTTCCTGGCCATGCTGATGGTCGTCGTGATGCTGAGTGCAGGCGTTCAGGCCGATCAGGCAGCAGTAAGACCCAGCGTGTGGGTCATGATAAATGGTGGGGAGGATTTTTTTGGCACGGATCTGACACCTTATAAAGGACAGGATAACGTCTGGGTGGATATTCCTATAGATATAACGAAACTCAACGGTAATAAGGAAAATTATTTCAGTGTATCCACCAATATCAACAGCAACGGGAACAGGGACGACACGAGCGTGGATTTGTTTGCCACTGGATACGAAGAGGGAACCGCCGGCGGCAGCTTTCTTTCTCCAGACCGCTGGTTTGGGTCTTATAACCAGTATGGCGACCGTAAAATCAATCTGATGGTTCAGGTATATGATAACGGGGTGTGGAAAACTCTGGCCGAGGATGCTTCGTATCGACAGGATTTACATACCGTTCTTGGACAGTATCAGGGCGGCAACTGGTATAATGCAGCCAGGAATATCGTTTTGGGCGATTTGAGCGGTTATACCAAAGCCAGAATTCTGCTGAATCTTCATGTCGGCGAGAATATCGTTCCTTTGACTGATGATCTGATGTACACCGCACGCGTCAAATTCTGGCATGATGTTACCGTTTCCGTCGGCCCGGGAGGCACGGTGTCCGAAATACCCGGGGCGGTTTTGGAGAATACGCAGGTGACGTTTGTGGCTTCTCCCGATGATGGGTACATGTTTGACGGCTGGTATAACGGGGAACAAAAGGTCAGTGACAGGGCTTCCTACACATTTGAGGTTTTGGGAGACGTAAGCCTGTCGGCTCGGTTTGCGCAAAAGCCCCACCTGGAGCCGGACGGCTATCTGGATTATACCAAATACAATGTGGAGGCCTATACCGCTCCCTTCTATCGGGATACGGTCGTATATCAGGAAAGCGCGATGATCGTACTCAATGAAGACGGCTCATTCCCGGATATTTCACTGCTGTATCCTGTTGAAGAGATTATCTCCGTTCGTTCCTCTGCTCTGGATGTGGAATATACTGAAGGCGAAGATTTTTCGATCGTTGACGGTAAGCTGCGTATTCTGCCGGGAACCTCGATGCCGTATTTACGTTATGATGAAATGTACCTGGACAGTCCTGTTGCCAATCAGTCTTGGGCATCCGCAGACGGCGGCTGGCTGTTTTCCGTTGAGGGGAAGGGGTTCCATTCCCGGCAGATTTCGATAACCTATAAACATGCCGGAGAGCCTTATGAGGGCTTTGTGCAGCCGTATAAGGGGGATCTTCTTCCGAAGACAATGGAAAAGCTGTCTGATAGGGAACAGATCAAAGTTGCTTTCATTGGAGACTCGATTACCTACGGATTGAATGTGTCCGGCCCTATCAACGCCGCTCCGTTTACGCCATCGTATGCAGCCATGACTGTTGAAGCATTGAATGCTGTTTATGGACAGAATGTAACTTTTAAGAATTTTGCTGTCGGCGGCACAACGGCGTCATGGGGGGTTGAGCAGATGGATTCCGTCGTTATTCCATCGCAGCCAGATCTTCTGGTTATCGCGTTCGGAATGAACGATGGCGCGGGGAACGTCGCTGCGGACACCTTTGCCAGCGAACTGTCAGCGATGATTCAAAAGATGAAGAACGCCAATCCGGACTGTGAAATTCTTCTGGTTTCAACTACTTTGCCCAATCCCGAAATTCCCGAAGCCTATAAAACGCAGCCTGATTATGAGGCGGCGATGCTGGAACTTGAGGAGACGGGTGTCGCTGTAGTGCAGATGACCAGTATACATCGCGACTTATTGAAATATAAAAATTATTATGATATATCGGGGAGTAATCTGAATCATCCCAACGATTTTCTGGCCAGAATATATGCGCAAAGTTTAATTGCAGCGCTGATTGAGGAACCGGTTACCAGCACGCCTGTGGGTACGGAGAATCAAGAGACTCCCGCTCCGGTGTCTTCGGTCATCCCTTCACGTCCGCAAACCGGTGATACTCCGGTTTTGCAGGTGCTGGTGAACGAAAAAACTTGGACTCAGCTGGAACTGACCCCGTATTGCGGTCAGGAGAACGCTTGGCTGGAAGTGCCTTTGGAGATTGAATGGTTGCGGGAGGGTATTAATCAGTTTGCCCTTGACAGCAATGTTCAAAATCCGGATAATCTCACCGCTCAAACTCTGGATATCTTTGCTACGTCGGATAGCAACGGTGTGGCCGATAGCTTTGTTTCTACCAACAATATGTTTTATTGGAATGTCATGCATAACCGCCATCTCAATATCAAGTTGCAATTATCTGATGGGAGAGACTGGTACGAGATGAGGCAATATGCTTATGACCACAGCGGCGGCTCTCTGGTTATCGGAAAATTCACCCCGGATGGATTAACTTATTTGTCCGGTCGCAACATTGAGGTGAATGATCTTAGTGCATATTCTCAGGCAAGGCTGCTGATTAATGCGAATGTGGGAGAAGAACTGACGGTCAGTTCTACTTACGGGGAAGAGGACGGCGGCCACAAACAGAAACCGGACGCGCCCGGCCCGGCGGAGTTTGACGGGGACAGCGACAAGGCCGCCATTCGCGTCCGAGTTAATGGCAGCTGGTACGGCGCTTATATTGACGACTATAAGGGAAAAGAAGCCGTATGGGTGCCGGTTTATGTGGATATATCCAAGCTGAAGTCCGGGGAAGAAAATTACTTTCATTTTTCTTCCAATGTTATTAACCACGGTAATTTTACCGACAGCAGCATTGATTTATACAGTACCTTTGCCGCTGAGAATCTCAACAGCTTTCTGACACAGCACCAATACTGTGATGAAGGATGGATAGGGTATTCTGACAGGAACATCAACGTGCGTTTGGAACTGTATGACGGACAGAAGTGGGTGACGGCGGCGCCTAAGGAGACCACGTATTATGATGAGCACACCGTATTGGGACAGTTTGCCAATGATGGGAATTGGTACAATGCGGGACGGAATCTGGTTTTAGGAGATCTGAGCGGTTATAGTGATGCGCGGGTGATGGTTCAGGTACACGTGGGTACCCATTTGGATGTGGCGGCCAGCTACAATGAAGAGGAGTTTGCTACTTTTCTGGAAATCCCTCCCTATGGAAACAATCCTGCCACAGGCGAGGATTTGTCTTTGATGGTCGTGGCGTTGCTGGCGGTTGTGGGCAGCTTTGTTTTGGCGGTTATCACCATGCTCCCAGCCCGCAGGCGTAGCAAAACACAGGGTTAAAGGAAAAGGTTTTCAAGCCTTGCCGGATTTTCATATTCCCCGCCGGAGGAAACGTGATTGTAATAGCCATACGTGGGGTCATACTGGCGCAACATCAGGATATCCGGCAATAATTGATACACTCTGTAAGGTTCATATACAAAATAACGGGGACCAGATAACTGGGCCCCGTTATTTTGTGTGAGAAATCATCACCATGAAGTGAAAATAAAACGGAAACTGCCTCTCAGGCAGGGAAAATGATGACGAGGTAGATAAAATTTTGTTTGGACCCTATAGGTATAAACGAACGAGAACTTATTTACCCAGTTCATAGGTCGTTTGACCGATGCCTTTTATCAGCAGAACAATCCGCAAATTTGACAAATCATTTTAAAGGGGAAAGGAATATTCTGTCAGGAGAAAATTTTTTCAATGATTGCAATTTCCAAACAGGTGCGGTATAATAGGAACATATTTTATCATGGGAGGGAATGGGGTTTTGTACCCTATCTCCCTGGATAGCTGGATCTTCAATGAAGGATGAGGTTTTTTACCATGGATTTCGCTATGCGCTTTCTCGCCGCAGAGGCTGCGACAACCAGCCAAAAAGAATCAGTAGGAGAGATTATGGGGGGTGCCGGGATGACGATTCTGACCGGCCTGGTAGTAGTTTTTGCAGTACTGATTCTACTGACCTTTATTTTCTATTTGTTCGGCAAGGTGGCTGGCCGGGGAGGAAAGACTTCCAGCAATGCCGCCGTTTCTGCACCCTCTCCCGCCTCCTCTCAAGCGGCTCCATCTGCGCCCAAAGCGGCCCGCGCTCCGGTGGTAGAGGATGGTATCAGCGATGAAGTTGTGGCCGTGATTGCCGCTGCTGTAGCCGCCATGTCCGAAGGAGGACGGCAATATTCCCTGTGCAGCGTGAGTCGTGTCCGCGGCCAGCGCCCCGTCTGGGCCGCCGCCGGGTTGGCTGAAAATACCCGCCCCTTCTAACCTATCCTCTGAGAAAGGACTGACCCGCATGAACGACCTTTGGCAATCCATTGTGGATCTTTGGAACGACTCCGGCCTGGCCCAGTTAATGAACTTTCAAAACGGCGGCTGGAAAAACCTGATTATGATCGGTATCTCCTGCGTTCTGATCTATCTGGCGGTTAAAAAGGGGTTTGAACCCCTGCTTCTGCTCCCCATCGCATTCGGTATGCTGTTGGTAAACCTGCCCCTGGGCGGTATCATGAATCCCCAGGCTAATTCCTTAGTCCCTTTGACGCAGGAGGAACTAACCCATTATGCGGCGGGCATCATGGACCAAAGCTATCCGGTGTTTGAAATGAATGGCGTGCTCTATTGGCAGCATTTCGAGCAGGGAGGCCTGATGTGGTATTTATATCAGGGCGTTAAATTCGGCATTTATCCGCCTCTGATTTTCCTGGGTATCGGCTGTATGACCGATTTTGGTCCTCTGATCTCCAATCCCAAAAGCTTTTTGCTGGGCGCTGCTGCCCAGCTGGGCATCTTTATCACCTTCTTCGGCGCCCGCGCCCTGAACCTTCTTCCCCTCGCCGAGGAATGGGGCGTTAATTTCAATAACCAGCAGGCGGCCTCAATCGGTATCATCGGCGGTGCCGATGGCCCTACCGCTATCTACTTGACCTCCAAATTGGCACCAGAACTGCTGGGGGCTATTGCGGTGGCCGCTTATTCCTATATGGCTTTGGTACCTATTATCCAGCCGCCAATTATGAGAGCCCTGACCACTAAAAAAGAGCGGTCGGTGGTGATGAAACAGCTCCGTCCGGTTTCC
>CALWMQ010000073.1 GCA_944382025.1 uncultured Clostridia bacterium
TACCCAGCTGCGGGAAACATTGCACCGCTGGTCAGCGGGATGCTGGAAAAGAATAGGAGAAAACTCTCGGCTCCCGTTATCCGCTCGCAAAATAGTACTGTGGTACTCCCCGTCAAAATGCTGTTCACTGCCTTCATAGCCCACATAAATGCCGCCTGGACCGGCTGCCACCTGCCGCAGTGTCCCAAAATCCACTGTATGTATCCATTCCCGGCTGAAATCAGACATTCCTACACGGTATAGGGTCCCTTCCTCCGTGTAATACGCCTCTTCCCCATACTGGCAAAAGCCATTGGGCTTGGCTTCCCATAACCGCCGGAAAGTCTGACCTCCGTCATCGCTGCCATATAACGACGCTTCACCGCACAGCAGGATTCTCTTTCCATAAAGCCCTATCCCCAAAGACAGCTGGCCGGTTTCAAACAGGGTATGGCCCTCCCAGTCCTTCAGGATGGTACGGCCCGCCTCCAGATCGTTGTACAGAAGCAGGCCACCCTCCCCACTGGGATCCAGAACGATTCTTGCGGGCCCATATCCCATGCCGAAATTTTCTGTCTGCTCAAACGTCCTGCCCCAATCCCTGGAAACCAGCAGGCCGTTCCATGCCCCGGCATATACTGTCCCGGGACAAGTGGGATGGAACGCCATAGAGGTGATGTTAAAATCACAGCACAGGCGGGAAATCATCCGTCCATCCAGTTGAACAAAACTCTTTCCCCCGTCCTCTGACCGGTAAACGCCGCCCATGTCACTGCACAGGAAGATCAGTGCCGGATCTTGGGGGGAGACCGTCGCGGCGATGGTCTGACCACCGCCTGACGGCCCAATAGCACACCATTCATATTTTTTCATTTATTTTCTGTTGCCCTCATAAATATAGTCAAGATCGAATTTTTCCTTGTTTTCATGGAACTTATTGTTCTTATAATCATACAGTTCCTGTAAACCCATCTTATCAATGGCGGCAATAGCCTCGTTATACAGCCGCTCCGCCTCTTCGGCCGAAGACGCCCGCATCATTTTGATCTCTTCCTGATCCCAGTAACTGTTGATTTTGACCTGCTGCGCCAACAGATCGCTGCCGGCTTCCGGGTCTACCAGTTCGGCACAGCGCGCGTCATATACATACTCCCGATAAAACTCGTTGATCTCCACATCCGCCAGCTGATCCACAGTGGTCGGAAGCGGATTGAACCGCTGATATGTAGACCAGTTGAACACCCATGGGAAATAGTTCAGCCCATACTTCCGGGTGGCGGCATTAAAGTCCGAATTAAACAGCGCCTCCGCCTCTTCCGTGTATTTCACCCGCCCATTTTCATCCATGGTATAGGTAACGCCTTCCACACCATAATAGTTCAGCCGTTGGCCCTCATCGGTAGTCAGGTAAGACAGCATCCGGATAATACGATCCGGTACCTGTGTGGTTTTGGGAATGGCCAGCCAGGTCCAGCCCGCCGTGGATACCGCCGTGATAGCCGGCTCCCCGCCGTATTGGGACGCGGGCGGGTTCACCGGTACAAAACTGGCATTGGGATCCACCTGCTGCAGCGCTTTCAGATTGCCGCTGGTAGATCTGTCAAACAGGCAGAACACCGCTCCATTGTTCAGCTTCCGATCCACCAGGTCGGCGGTGGCTGTCCAGGCATCCTCCGGAATCAGGTTCTCACGGTACATCCGGTTAATCAGAAGAATGGCTTCCTTATATTTTTCGTGCTTGCGTACCTCTACCCAGTTTCCATCCTCATCTTCCAAGGCCATCCCAAACAGCTGCGCGATCCGCAGCGGATGAGGCTGGGTATAAAAATATACCGGTTCCAGCACACTGCCGTTGACAGTTAAGCTGGCCTCCCTCACCTTTTTCAGCGCGGCAATAAACCCGTCCTGTGTGGAAAAATCCTCCACATTAATCCCCAGCCGCTGGCACAGATCCTCACGGACAATCAGCTTATTGTGATATTCCAGCTTCACCCAGTCCGGGTACGCTTCCAGATCCTCAGGCGCCCCATAAAAACTGGGGTAACCGTACAATTTCCCATCCTCATACTCATACCAGGTATGCATGGACTCCGGAATCTTCATGTCCGGCGCATATTTCTCAATCAGCGTATCCAGATCCCATACCCGATCATTCTTCTCCAGCTGCTGCCGGATGGGGTTGGTCACGCTGTCCAGAACCACAATATCCGGTAAATTGTCTGTGGCTATCATAGCGTTGAGTCGTTCGTTATTGCCTGATATCAATTTGAGGGATACACCGGTGGTTTCGGTCAGATGCCCCATGCTCACAATATCGGTATTCCACTTATAGCCATAACCTTCCATACCCACATACGCCGTAATCTCTACCGGAGACGTATCCCAGGTCCAGCTGGGTCCTTCCCCGCTGATCACTTCCGGCATGACCACCGTATTTCCCTTTTTCTGCTTGCATCCCGATAAGCTCAGGACCAACAGCGTAACAAGCAGCATCCATACCAATACTTTTTTCATATGCCTCTCTCCTTACTCTTTGATGGAACCGATCATAACACCTTTGACCAAATGCTTCTGCACAAACGGATACACCACCAGTATCGGCAGACTGACAATCAATACCGCTGCCATCCGTACTGACTGGGAACTGACATTCATCACGACGTTGGGATTGGAAAAGATCCCTTGGGAAAGCATCTCATTTACTTTTTCCGCTTTGGCTATCATATTGTACAGATAAAACTGGGCTGTCTGCAGCTCCGGGTCACTGGTAAACATCAAGGTATCATAATACGAATTCCAATGCCCTACCGCGTTAAACAGGGAAATGGCCGCAATCACGCCTTTGGACATGGGCATTACCACATTCCACAGCGTCCGGTACTTGCCGCAGCCGTCCACCCATGCCGCCTCCAGTACAGCCTTGGGAATTTCGCTGATGGAGGTGCGCATCAGAATCATGTTATATACACTGAACAGGGCGGGAATAATATACACCAGAAAATTATCCATCAGGCCAATATTGTCATACAGGATAAAAGTGGGAATCAGGCCTCCGGAAAAAAACATGGTGAAAATCATGAAAATCGAATAGAACTTACGGAACTTCAATGTGGGATCACTCATCCCGTAAGCGACTGTCAGCGTAAACAGCACGCTGGTAACCGTACCGATGATGGTCCGCAGAAAACTGATGAAAAACGCTTGGTAAATATCCGTATCCGCCAAAACCGACCGGATATTTGCCCAGGTGAAATTGGCCGGCCAAAGCCAGTTCTTTCCATTCGCAAAATCATCCCCGGTGGAAAACGCTCCCACAACACAGTACCAGAATATGTAGAAGGTCATGACGCAAATAATGAACAGGACAAGCATGATCATGACATCACAAAACCTGTCCGAAAAACTTTTTCTCTTTCTCATCAGAACAATCCCTTATCCGTAATCTTCTTGGATGTATAGTTGGCCGTCAGAAGCAGAATCAGCGCTACTACAGATTTCAGCAGCCCAATCGCCGTAGCGTATGAAAAACGGTAATTGGAAATACCTACATGATATACGTACATATCAATCGTTTCACTCGCTGTATAGTTGAGGTCATTCTGTAACACCAGCGTGGAATCCATACTGGAGTTGAGAATACCGCTGATCGCAAAAATCAACATGATCACAATCGTGGCGGATATCCCCGGCAGGGTAATATTCCACATCTTCCGGAAACGCCCGGCACCATCGATCTCCGCCGCTTCATACAGCTCCCCGTTAATCCCGCCTATGGCCGCAATGTACATGATGGAGTTCCAGCCCAGCCCCTTGATCAACGAGGACGCAATATGGATCCCCCAAAATAAAGACGGTTCCCCCATAAAGTTGATGGGACGGTCTATCAATCCCATGCGCAGCAGCAGGTTATTGATGATACCGTCATTTCCCGCCGACAGCATTTGTATGATAATGCCGCCAAAAATGACCCACGAGACAAAGTGTGGCAGATAAGACGCGGTTTGCACCGTCTTTTTAAACCAGCCTACCCTTACCTCGTTGAGAAGAAGAGCGAAAAGGATGGCCGCCGGAAAAGAAACCGCTAAACCAATCAAGTTCATCCCCAAGGTGTTTTTCATAATCATGGGAAACGCCTGGTCAGTAAACAGTTCTTTAAAATATTTAAGCCCTACCCACTCGCTCTGGGCAAACCCCACCACCGGATTATAGTCCACGAAGGACATGACCACACCCACCATGGGTATATAGGAAAACACTACAAGAAACAAAATGGCCGGCAATACCATGCTTTGGATTTCCAACTGCCGTTTCAGTTTTTCTTTACTCTTTTTCAAAGCTCTCACCCAATTGTCATCTGCGCTTCCTTTCTTTGTATTCGGAAGGCCATTTCCCCGTATAGTTCCGAAACGCCCGGCTGAAGTTCCCGGCGTTGTTATAACCCATCTTTAATGCTAATTCGCTCACCTTGATGTCTTGCTGCTGCAGAAGCTCTTCGCAGTATTTCATCTTCTCAGCGGTTAAATAATGCGAAAACGTCTCCCCAGTCATTCGCTTGAAATATTTGGAAAAATAACTGTAGTCCATGGACACATGGTTGGAAACTTCCACCAGGGTTATATTCTGGTCAATGTTTTCCCCTACAAACCGCTTCACCTCCGCAATCACATCATGCTGCTCATCCTGATTCCGGCCCGGCTGGTTCCTGCATTTGAGTAGCACCGCCTCCAATGTGCTGAATTCAACCGGTTTCATAATGTAATCAAATACGCCCAGCTTGAAGGCGTTCCGTACATACTCAAAATTTCCGTAAGCACTTACGGCGATAATATCCGGTGGACTTCTTTCCGCCATTACGGACTGAATAAAGGTCAGACCGTCCATTTCATCCATACACAGATCGGTAAGAATTACGTCGATTTTCTCTTCCCCAAGGATCTGCAGCGCCGTATAGGCATCACTGGCTAAAAATGTTTTGATCTCCCCTAATGACTTGATGCGGTGTACCATCATTTCCAACGTCTTGCAAATAACCTCTTCATCGTCCACAATCAGCAGACTGAACAATCAATCAGCACCTCCTTTCCTGCGCGCTTCCGTCCTGCCCCTCTAGCTGATTCGAATTGTAGGGGATCTCAAATGCAATAACTGTATCTCCCTCATCGTTTATCTCAACCTGCAGGGAACTCTCCTGGGAGTAAAACAGGTTTAAACGACGGTTAATATTCTGTAAGCCTATGGACTTCCCCGATGACCGCTCCGCCGGCGCTTGAATGATTTCCCGCATCTGGGATACTTTCGCCTCATCCAAACGTACGCCGGTATTACCCACTTCAAACCGGATTCGTTCTCCCACCCCAAAAATCCGGACAAATATAGTGATCGGCTGTCCCTTGGGCTTCCCATGGCTGATGGCATTCTCTACAAGCGGCTGCAGCAGCAGCTTCAGCATGGGGGCTTTCTTCACCGATTCTTCTACCGCTACGTCAAAGGTCAGTTCTCCAGGCTTCATACGGAGCTTCTGAAACTCTACATATAAGCAAAGATGTTCTACTTCCAATTCTACGGTTGTCAGGATGGACTTGTCATCTATGCTGTACCGCATAATCCGGCCTAAACAGGCCACCATGTCGCTGATCTCGTATTGTTTGGCCAGCTCCAGCTGGTACTGGATCACCTGCAGGGAATTACACAGCATATGTGGGTTGATCTGGCACTGCATCGCCGTAATCTGAGCGTCCCGCTGCGCCAACTTCTTTTCCACTCCGTCTTCAATCAGCACATGAATCTGCTTGACGATATCGTTAAACATCTCCGCTACGACCGACAGTTCAAAACAGGATTCCGTGGATACATGGCCCTGGAAATCATTGTCCACTGTCTGCCGGATCTGCGCAATCATCTGATTGGTATCCTGGACTACTCTCCTAAGAATGATATAGTAGACCAACAGGGATACCACTAATACTCCGGCAAACAGCACAATATAGAAAACAATCCACTGGCGTGAGGCGGAATTGGGCAGCTGTATGATCACCTGCAGATCCAACGGATCCAGTTCCTGCCGAACCGCCACCCATTCCCCATCACGGTGAGACTCACCCGAAAATTGGGGAACCTCTCCTCCGGAGGAGGCGTATATTTCTTCCCCGCGCAAAAACCATATACCCGCGGTACTGGAAATGTTTTGGGGAAGAAATGCCTCAAAAGAGATCTGTGCTTCCAGAATCGCCAGCAGTTCATCTCCATAATAACTGTAAATTCCCTGGGTATAGTATAGCCGATGCCCTCCTTCCACCTCCGTTAACCGCCACGATCCCCTTAACGGAGAGACCGCCTTGTCCAATTCCCCATCCTTTGGCCTGCTGGAAAACCGTTTGAATATCCCATATCCCTCCGGAATAGTTTCGTTTTTCATATACAGGGACAACTCGTTAATCGACGAGCCTCCTGCGGTCTGCAGCATCTCCATCAGCGGTAAGATCCGATTGGTGTAGGTGAAATAGGAGTCGTCCCTATATGGCAGGGACAAGAAATTGATCAGCGTCGTGTCGTAGCACACCGAGTTGAAAAGGTCGACCGTTCTGTTTACAGCGGTTTCGGTGGTGATCACAACCGCGTCCGCCAGTTCCTGTGCCTTTTCCAGCTCCGCTTCAGCCGTTTGCCTGGCCGCATAGCCGGCAAAAACGATGGATGTGATCAACACCGGTACCACAATAAGAAAGGTATACAAGGTCATGACCGTGTTAAGATTCATCTTTTTGAAAACCGGACGCACGTTCCCTGCGGCGGTTTTGTTTCGGCGAGTTCTTTTCTGTAACCGGCTGATCCCTGTTCCCTTCATGCCATACCCCTCGTCGGCAATCGTCCCATACGCTTCTTTTATCTTTTCTTGCTTTTAACAATCCACAGGGCCATGTTGGCTCCAGTCAGCAGCAGCATCGCAACAGCAGCCGCTGCGAACAGGGGCGTATAACGGGAAAGCCCTTCGTTTTCTTCCGCATCCGGCTGGTCCGCATCAACCAGGTCACTATCACCGGCAGCGAATTGATCCATCTGGCTCTTATCGTTAATCAGGATAACCGTGCCCAATACATCGGTATACTGCCAGGATTCACCACTGGCGGAGTTCCAGCACACAATACCCGTACGGCTGCCGCTTCCGTTATCGTCATTGACCTGTATCTCAAAGCCAATCTGTGATCCCACCTGAGCTTTCAGCTCCGAAAAAGGAACCGCCATTTCCACACGATAACCAGTATCCGTTATGGCTGACGCGCCTTTAAATTGGGTATATCCCTTCGCATAGCTGGGGCCGTAGCCGGAGAGATCATCTTCCTTGGCGCCTACCCGCCACTGACCGCACGTCTCATTGAACGGGATAGATCTGCCGTCTTTTACATTCCGCTCGTCAATAACCACTTCAACCGAATCCCGGAAATACGCAAAGGACTGGTTGGTGGTGGAAATCACCGGATCCTTCACTTCCGCCAATATGTATAGATACTTGCTGTCCCACATCAATTTTGCCGTTGCGCTGACTGTCGTCTTGCTGACGCTGACATGGGTGAAGTTACGGGTGTCCACATCCACCGTCACAGCCTCTTCCCACAGGCTATCTATCTCACCGTCCACTTCCGGGGTCCCGTGTATGGCAAAGGTTCGTTTGGTCTCACTGTCCAGCATAGTGGAAGCGTCAAATATATCAAACCCGCTGTTTTTCAGGACATTGACGCCCCGGCTGTCTGTCTTGACCAGAGAGCACTCGTCCACTTTTATCCAGCTGTCAGCCTGACCATCGGTGGCTATCACAACCTGGCATTTTCCTTCGCTTACCTGGATTCCTTCTATCTTGATCAGCTGGAAACCTTCTGTCTTACCGATTTCCGCCGTATAGCTCTCATCCCCATTCACGGTGATGCTGGACTTGTTCTGGGTCCCGTTGGAACTGACATACGCCGTAAACTCATACGTGCCGTTTTCCAGCCCTTCTACTGTCTGGGTGGAAGACGTATTAAACGGGATACGGTCATACTGGGTCAGGCAGTACTTGCCGCTGTAGCTCATAGGGTCGATATAGGTGGCACTTTTGTTATCCCCGCCGGACTCCCATTCCGGTACATTGGTCGTCACCGAAATTTTCTCAAAGGCTTCCGTCAACGGATCGGTTACCCCAATGTCGCATACCACTCCTGTACCATTGTCCAATGCGCCCTTGACACTGTACGCTCCCGCCGCGGCAAACGGGCCTGCCTCTTCCCAGGTAACCTTTACCATTTCGTCCCGGCCCGAAGACAGCTTAACGGGAATGTAAGCCGGTAAATTTACCTCTCTTCCGGTCTCCGCGCTGGCATATACCGGATAAATATAGGAGATCTGGCCGGCATCAATTGTGTCAACGCCCTTTTTATTCAGTTCGCTCACACCAGCGCCTCCATAGGCACCGATATTGGGCGCGCTGCCATTGATCTCAAAACCAAAATAGTCTCTGCTGCCCGCATCCGGTATCTCCGCACCAGCCCCTAATGCCGGTGAACCTTCCTTCAACATGTAGCCATCTACTGTATGTAAGCCGTACCCGCCGCTGCCAGGCGCCACCAGCTGGGGGTCCGCCGTAATTTTACCGGGATCCTGCGGCTCGGACATGGGATGATTACCGTACATCAGGTTGTTGGAAAAGGTGATGTCCGTGATTTGTCCCAGTACATATTCCCCCGTGCCCAGATTGTAAATCAGGTTGTTGGCTACCAGGATATCCCGAGGCCATGCCCCCCAATTGAAACTGTCCAAAATACGGGTGGAAGATCCCTGCCCAATGTAAATGGTATTATTATACACTTTGGTATCGGTGATGTTCCCGGAAAAAATAACCCCCAGATTGCCATCATTCTGACTGATGTTATATCGCACATTCGTACCAGTGGTATAGTAGCCTTTTATACCGGATTCATCACCAGGCGCACATACCAACATAAAGCCGCCTTCGTTGTCATGGCTGTAGTTGTACTGTACCAGGGTGTTTTCCGAAAAACTGTCCACGTCAAACCCTTCGCCGTCGTGGGTATACCGGGTATTATATGCTTCGTTGTACTGCATGATACAGTCATTGGAGTTATAAACCCACACCGCCACGTTGGCGTCGGTGGCACGGGCGTTGCAGTTCTTGGCGGTGTTGTATTCCACTACGCCTCCCACACAATTCTTCATAACGATGCCGTCGCCGCCAATATCATCTACAAAGTTCCCACGGAATGCCACATTGGTGGACGGATACCAGGTACCTGCCTCATAGGTGGAAAGCAACTTGTTTTCCCAGGAACGAAACGCGTCCAAGGTGATACCGGTTCGGTCCACATGCCGCACCGTGTTGTTTTCTACCCTCACATCATTGAAGTTACTCTTAACCGCGGTGCCGCTGACTGTCAAAAATATACCGCCGGTTGCCTTGAAACCAATATTGCCCGCGATATCATGCACATAGCAGTTCCGGATATAAATATGGTTGGCCGTACCGTAATCCTTGACAATAATGTTGATACCGTACTGGACAGCCGTATTGTTGTTGGACGTTACGTCCAGGTTGTTAATCTCCCAGTATTCCTGGTTAAACAGGGTTACCACCGAGTTGTTGCGGCCATCGGCCAGAATCATCGGCTTCTGCCCACCGCCGTACATATCAATGGTGATAGGGGCGGAAGCGGTTCCGCTTCCCTTGGGGTACAGCTGCCCGATAAATACGCTTCCGCCTTTCAACCGGATAGAGTCTCCCGGCGAAAACTTGACCGAATTGACCTTGTCCAGCGTCTTCCATGCCGCATTCTCCGATTTCCCCGACGCGCTGTCCGAACCGCCCACACTGTCTACATAATATGTGGTCCCCTCGGCAGAAACCTTCAGCATGGCAACCGAACCAAACGGTCCTATGGCTATCACCATCACTACCAGCAATGCCAGCCAACACTTGAAATGGTTTCCCTTCCCCTTGAATATTGTCATTGTTCCACCAACCTTATCCTATATTAACTGATTTCTATCTTGTCATACCATCGGGTGGTCTGCGGCGAGACCGCCGCCTTTTCTTCCTCCACCAACCGATCATATTCCTGTTGGTAATACCGATTCGCCGCCTGTTCCCTGCAGGCCGCGAAATCCCTGACCTCCCCTTGGGCATAACTGACCGTCCGGACGACAAATCGCTCTGTCTCGTTCTCCAACGTGAGCATTGCCCCGGGTACGCGCAATGTTTCCATCTGATCGCCGATATCTACAATCAGTCCCTGCTCATATTTGGAAGTGTACCCATCCAATGTGATTTTCCTGTAGGTTACTTCCGGTGTCTCGGTTCCAGCCGCCGCTTGCTCCAGCAGACTGTCCGCATTCTCCTGAGTGAGCGGGACACTGTAATAATCAAAAACAAAGCTTTCTGACTCGCGGAATTCATCAGGATTCTGCAAATAGTAATTATATACGTCCTGCGCTTCTCCCGCCTCTTTCAGCTTGTCAATTACCTGCAAACGATACCGGGAAGATAGATATACATAGTAGTCATATTCTGACGAAAACGTACTGCCATACTTGATCTCGCCTGCGCCGTCTCCTGCCTTTTTCTGATTCTTATACTCCTTTAAAAACCACTTATAATTCCAATCGCACACATCGTATGCTGCAAATACCCGCTGCTCCGCCTTGTAGGTCAGCATACGGTCAGCCGTCACTTCCAGTGCGTGCTCTCTCAAGCTGCCCCCCTGATATTCACTGTCCCAGGGGTCTGCAAGTGTTGTATCCGCCGAGGCCAGAAGTCCTGCCCGGTATTCATGGTTAAATACCATTAGGAACTCCGATTCCGTAACGGTATCCGCGCCGATCTTTAAGACTGCCGGGTCGGCCGGCGACAGCAGTACTGCCGCCAGCCCTCCCAGAACCATTAACGATCCAACGACGGAAAAAAGCCCTATTGCCCGCTTTTTGCGCATATCATTGCCCGGCCTTTCCGGTCCCCATTTGTCTGCCTTTCCGCCGGTGCGCGATCCCGACTGTCAGGCCGCCCAAGATCGCTGCCATCACCGGGTAAACCAGCGCCGTATCACCTGTCGAAGGATTGCCGCCAATGTCAGAGCCATCTCCGGCTGCCGGCGGCAGCTGAAAATCGGGTTTGTCAGTATACTCTTCAAAACCGCCGTTTTTCACATAGTTGACTGTGGGCTGCTCTTTTTTATACAATTCGATGTTGTCCACCATCATCCAGTTGCCCGCGTTCCCGACGTTCCATACCGAGATGGTTAACTGGCCACTGGTAATGGTGAATTCCATATTGATGTATGTCCAGGCATCGGTCTGGGGGATCTTCGCACCGATCTGGCTGCCCATGTTTTCTTTATCGAATCCCTTGGCCAGCAAGGCCGCATCATTCTGACCTCCGCTGGATTTCACATAGCCCGCCAGAATATACACGCCGTCCTCCAGCCCGGTTACCGTCTGGGTCAGGCTCATAGCCTGCTTGGTTGCATTGACAAAGCCCATGGCCGCGGTACTGTCTTTGCCCCCCTTGGCCACAAACATCTGGGAAAAATCCCCGTTGTCGCTCCACATCTGCCATACTTTGGGAAGTTCTGCCAGCTTTTCCGGTATCCCTTCGGGAACCTCTTTCGTTTCGAAATCCCCATTCTTTACATAAT